>JAPLSD010000055.1 GCA_026398835.1 Pseudomonas sp. | reverse complement strand
TTCAAGGATGCGATGGAGGCGGCGCAGATCAAAGTCGTGTCCCTGCAATCCGGTGACTGGGAACTCAACACAGGTCACCAGGTCGCCTCATCGATGCTGAGCGAATACCCGGGCATCAAAGCGCTACTGGCCGGCAATGACAGCATGGCTGTGGGCGCTGTTTCCGCCGTGCGCGCAGCAGGGAAGGCAGGCAAGGTTCAGGTCGTGGGTTACGACAACATCAATGCCATCAAGCCAATGCTCAAAGATGGCCGTGTACTGGCAACCGCAGACCAGTTCGCAGCCAGGCAGGCCGTATTCGGTATCGAAACAGCGCTGAAAATCCTCAAGGGTCAGAAGGTCGACGGCGGCGCCAACGGCGTGATCGAAACTCCGGTTGAACTGGTCACCCAGTAGTCATTCTGGCGACACAACGGCGCTCGCCTGTCCGGGCGAGCGCATGGAGAGTTTCTTATGTCAGTTTTCGCCCCGAACGCGGTCCTCTCGGTCAGCGGTATCGGTAAGACCTATGCTCAGCCTGTACTGACCGACATCGACCTGACGCTGATGCGTGGTGAAGTGCTGGCGTTGACCGGTGAAAACGGTGCCGGCAAAAGTACACTGTCGAAAATCATTGGTGGCCTGGTCACGCCGACCACAGGTCAGATGCAATTCAATGGTCAGGATTACCGTCCGGGTAACCGGACGCAGGCCGAAGATCTCGGGATCCGCATGGTCATGCAGGAACTCAACCTGCTGCCAACCTTGTCCGTCGCCGAAAACCTGTTTCTCGACAATCTGCCCAGCTATGGCGGCTGGATCAGTCGCAAGCAACTGCGCAAAGCGGCCATTGATGCGATGGCTCAGGTCGGGCTGGATGCAATCGATCCAGACACGCTGGTTGGCGAGCTGGGCATTGGCCACCAGCAAATGGTGGAAATCGCCCGCAACCTGATTGGCGATTGCCATGTGTTGATCCTCGACGAGCCGACCGCGATGCTGACCGCTCGTGAAGTCGAAATGCTCTTCGAGCAGATCACCCGCCTGCAATCTCGGGGCGTGGCGATCATTTATATCTCCCATCGGCTGGAAGAGCTGGCCCGTGTCGCACAGCGCATTGCGGTGCTGCGTGACGGTTGTCTGGTGTGCGTCGAGCCGATGGCCAATTACAACAGTGAACAATTGGTCAACCTGATGGTTGGCCGTGAGCTGGGCGAACACATCGATCTTGGGCCGCGCCAGATCGGCGCACCGGCGCTGACGGTGCAAGGACTGACTCGTTCAGACAAGGTTCGTGATGTTTCCTTCGAAGTGCGCAGCGGTGAGATTTTTGGCATTTCCGGTTTGATCGGGGCCGGGCGCACCGAGCTGTTGCGTTTGATTTTCGGTGCCGATACCGCCGACAGCGGCACGGTAGCACTGGGTTCACCGGCACAGGTGGTCAGCATCCGTTCGCCGGTCGATGCGGTGGGGCACGGGATTGCCTTGATCACTGAAGATCGAAAGGGCGAAGGCCTGCTGCTGACCCAATCGATCAGCGCCAATATTGCCTTGGGCAATATGCCGGTCATCTCCAGTGCCGGAATCGTCAATGGCGGTGACGAGGCGGCTCTGGCTCAGCGTCAAATCGACGCCATGCGGATTCGCAGTTCCAGCCCGTCACAGTTGGTGTCCGAACTGTCCGGCGGCAATCAACAAAAAGTCGTGATCGGCCGCTGGCTGGAGCGCGATTGCTCGGTGCTGTTGTTCGACGAACCGACCCGAGGAATCGATGTTGGCGCCAAGTTCGATATCTACGGCTTGCTGGGCGAGTTGACTCGCCAAGGCAAGGCGTTAGTGGTGGTTTCCAGTGATCTGCGCGAGTTGATGCTGATCTGCGACCGGATTGGTGTACTTTCCGCCGGGCGTTTGATCGAAACCTTCGAACGCGACAGTTGGACCCAGGATGAACTGCTTGCTGCCGCATTTGCCGGCTACCAAAAACGTGATGCGTTGCTCAATGAAGCGGCGCCTAGGGACATGCCATGACAACTGCTCTTTCTGCCAGCAAACGTAGTAGCAACTATTACGGTTTGGGCACCTATCTGGGCCTGGCCGGTGCCTTGCTGGCGATGATTGCCCTGTTCTCGACCCTGAGCAGTCATTTTCTCTCCTACGACACCTTCAGCACCTTGGCCAACCAGATTCCGGATTTGATGGTGTTGGCCGTCGGCATGACCTTCGTGTTGATCATTGGCGGTATCGACTTGTCAGTCGGTTCGGTGCTGGCGCTGGCAGCTTCGACGGTCAGCGTGGCGATCCTCGGCTGGGGCTGGAGTGTCTTGCCGGCGGCCTTGCTCGGCATGGCCGTCGCTGCTCTGGCGGGCACCATCACCGGTTCGATCACCGTGGCCTGGCGCATTCCCTCGTTCATTGTTTCGCTGGGCGTGCTGGAAATGGCTCGTGGTGTGGCCTACCAGATGACCGGTTCGCGCACCGCCTATATCGGTGATGCCTTTGCCTGGCTGTCCAACCCGATTGCCTTTGGTATTTCGCCGTCGTTCATCATTGCGCTGCTGATCATCTTCATTGCTCAGGCCGTGTTGACGCGCACAGTGTTCGGTCGCTACCTGATCGGCATTGGGACCAACGAAGAGGCGGTGCGTCTGGCAGGTATCAATCCCAAGCCTTACAAGATCCTGGTGTTCAGTCTGATGGGGCTGCTGGCCGGTGTAGCGGCGCTGTTTCAGATCTCCCGCCTGGAAGCGGCGGACCCGAATGCCGGTTCCGGCCTGGAGCTGCAAGTCATTGCGGCTGTGGTCATCGGCGGTACCAGCCTGATGGGCGGGCGCGGTTCGGTCATCAGTACCTTTTTTGGCGTCTTGATCATTTCCGTACTGGCTGCAGGTCTTGCGCAAATCGGCGCGACCGAGCCGACCAAGCGGATCATCACTGGCGCGGTCATCGTGGTGGCGGTGGTACTGGATACTTATCGCAGTCAGCGCGCACGTCGGCGGGTTTGAGTCATGGCAACTATTAAAGATGTGGCGGCGCTGGCGGGGATTTCCTACACCACGGTTTCTCATGTGGTGAACAAAACGCGGCCAGTCAGCGAAGAGGTCAGGGTCAAAGTCGAGGAAGCGATCAAGCGTCTGGACTACGTGCCCAGCGCCGTGGCCCGTTCGTTGAAAGCGAAAACTACCGCGACCATCGGCCTGCTGGTGCCCAACAGTCTCAACCCCTACTTCGCCGAACTGGCCCGGGGAATCGAGGATTACTGCGAGCGTAACGGCTACTGCGTGATTCTGTGCAACTCCGATGACAACCCGGACAAGCAGCGCAGTTATCTGCGAGTGTTACTGGAAAAACGGATCGATGGCTTGATCGTCGCTTCAGCGGGTGGTGACGCCAGCCTGGCTGCAGGTCTGGCCGCAGTGCGCACGCCCATGGTGATTGTCGACCGGGGCCTGGAGGGGATCGATGCGGATCTGGTGCGCATCGATCACGAATACGGTGCCTATCTGGCGACACGGCACTTGCTGGACCTGGGGCATTGGGATATCGCCTGTATCGGTGGTCCGGCGCACACCAGCGTGGCGCAGATGCGTCTGGCCGGTTACTGCCGGGCATTGAATGAGGCCGGCGTTGAGGTGCCACAAGAACGGATGCTGGAAAGCGATTTCACCAGTACCGGCGGTTACAACGCTGCGGCTCTGCTTCTGGAAAAGAATCCCCCCAGCGCCATATTTGCCAGTAACGACATGATGGGGATCGGTGTCTTGCGTGCAGCGGCCGAACGCAATATTCGTGTACCGAGCGAGCTCTCGGTCATTGGCTTCGACGATATCCAGATGAGCCGGTATGTCTATCCGGCATTAACGACGGTGGGCCAGTCGATCCTGCAATTGGGCGAGATGGCGGCGGAGCTCCTTTTACGACGGATCGCAAGCCCGGAGCTGGCGACCAATCAGCACATAGTGACGCCGAGCATTGTCTTGCGAGAATCGACTGCGCCGCTCTGCGGCGTGTTCGCCGAATACCGCTGAAACGAATTGACGAGTACTGATGTATGCCAGCAAAAGTAGTGGTAATAGGCAGCCTGAACATGGACCTGGTCACTCGGGCCGAGCGGCTGCCCCGGGCCGGTGAAACGCTGATTGGCGAGTCGTTTGCCACCGTCTCGGGTGGAAAAGGCGCGAACCAAGCGGTTGCTTCGGCACGATTGGGTGCTGAGGTATCGATGGTTGGCTGTGTCGGTGCCGATGTCTATGGCGAGCAACTGCGAGCGGCGCTGTTGGCTGAGCAAATCGATTGTCGGGCGGTGACAACCGTTGGAGGTTCCAGTGGCGTGGCGCTGATTGTGGTCGATGACAGCAGTCAGAATGCGATCGTGATCGTTGCGGGTGCTAATGGATTGCTCACGCCCGAAGTGGTCACAGGTTTTGATGCGGTGTTGCAAGCAGCCGACGTGATCATTTGTCAGCTCGAAGTGCCGATGCAGACCGTTGGTTACACCCTCAAGCGCGGTCGTGAACTGGGCAAGACCATGATTCTCAATCCAGCCCCGGCGAGCAGTCCGCTGGCGGCCGACTGGTATTCGTCCATCGACTACCTGATTCCCAACGAAAGCGAGGCGTCGGCCTTGAGTGGCTTGCCGGTGGATTCGCTGAAAACTGCTGAAGTTGCGGCCAGTCGCTTGATTGCTGCGGGTGCTGGCAAAGTCATCATTACCCTGGGAGCCCAAGGTTCGTTGTTCGCCAACGGGCAAAGCTTCGAGCATTTCCCTGCGCTCAAGGTCAAGGCGGTCGACACCACGGCAGCGGGCGATACCTTCGTCGGCGGTTTTGCTTCGGCGTTGGCGGGCGGGAAAAGCGAAGCCGAGGCTATTCGCTTCGGTCAGATCGCTGCTGCGCTGTCGGTCACTCGAGCGGGCGCACAACCTTCCATTCCCACTTTGTCCGACGTACAGGCCATTAGCCCCTCATGAAAAAGACGCCGTTACTCAACATCGCGTTGTCGCGGTTAATTGCCTCCCTGGGTCATGGCGACATGGTGGTCATCGGCGATGCCGGTTTGCCTGTGCCGCCAGGTGTCGAGTTGATCGACCTGGCGTTGACCCAAGGTATTCCGGACTTCGTCAGTACCTTGCAGATCGTACTCAGTGAAATGCAGGTGGAAAGCCATGTGCTGGCCGAAGAAATCCTGCTCAAGCAGCCTCCCGCGCTTCAAGTGATTGACGAGCTGACGGCCAAGGCTGCATTAGGTCAGCGCACGTTGCTGAGTCATGACGCATTTAAAACCCTCAGCCGACAAGCGCGTGCGATTGTTCGTACCGGCGAATGTCAGCCGTACTGCAACATTGTTCTAGTCGCGGGAGTCACGTTTTAGATGGCTGTATCCCACCTCGGGTTTGTCACGCACAAGGAGTGCGCTATGTACCGCTATGCTCAGATACTGAAACACCGATCCGGAGTTTGCTGCTTTTGTCATTGATCACCGCGACAAGCGCCCAGAAGGCGGAAAAAATCGATTTGATCATCGACACCGATCCGGGGGCCGATGACGTCGTTGCCTTGTTGTTTGCCCTGGCTTCGCCTGAGGAGCTGAGCATTCGCGCGCTCACGACCGTAGCCGGTAATGTACGACTGGACAAGACCTCACGTAACGCACGGCTGGCCCGTGAGTGGGCAGGGCGAGAAGACGTGCCGGTATACGCGGGTGCGCCGAAGCCTTTGTTGCGTACGCCGATCTATGCCGAGAATATTCACGGCAAGGAAGGTCTTTCGGGTGTAACGGTGCACGAACCCAAAGAAGGGTTGGCCAAGGGGAGCGCGGTCAATTACCTGATCGACACGTTGCGTGCAGCCAAACCCCACAGCATCACCATTGCCATGCTGGGTCCGCAGACCAATCTGGCGCTGGCGCTGATTCAGGCGCCGGACATTACCTTGGGCATCAAGGAAGTGGTGGTCATGGGCGGTGCGCACTTCAACGGCGGCAATATCACTCCGGTCGCTGAATTCAATCTGTTTGCTGACCCGCAGGCTGCTGAAGTGGTCCTCAAAAGCGGCGTCAAGCTGACCTACCTGCCGCTGGACGTGACTCACAAGGTGCTGACCAGTGACGCACGTCTGAAGCAGATCGCGGCGCTAGGCAACAATGCGAGCAAAGTGGTGGGGGATATCCTCAACGAGTACGTCAAAGGCGATATGGAGCACTACGGCATCCCGGGCGGCCCGGTGCATGACGCCACGGTGATCGCTTATCTGCTCAAACCGCAGTTGTTCACCGGTCGCCAGGTAAATATGGTGGTCGACAGCCGCGAAGGCCCGACCTTTGGTCAGACCATCGTCGACTGGCACGACGGCCTGAAGCAGGAAAAGAACGTGTTCTGGGTTGAGAACGGCGATGCCCAAGGCTTCTTCGACTTGCTGACGGAGCGTCTCGCTCGCCTCAAGTAAGCTTCAGCCTCGCCAGTGCCAGCCTGTGGGGTTGTTACTCCCTTTCCGTGTGGGGCGCTCCCATATGGTCGCTTGGGTATTTTTCGAATATCTGTGTGATAAACGCCTGGGCAGCCTGCGTTCCCAGCTCTTTGACCAACAGGTCGATGCCGATGATCGCCAGCTCTTCAGGGCTGCCAGGGCTGTAGGAGCAGTGGCCTTGAGGCCATTTGGCTTTTATGTCGGCGTCGATGCTTACGGTTGTCATGATGAACTCGCGAAGTCTGAATAGGCCGCCCAATGCCTGGTCGTATATCCGGGTGGTTTGGGCTGTGTTGAGTTAAACATCTTGCGAGGCTTTTGGCACCCAGACTTAGGCATGAGGGGAGGGCTATGCGACACTTGGGCTTTATGATTTTCAAGGAAAGCACTTTGCAGATCGATTTAAACACTCCTGACGGCTTGACGCTCGAGGCTGTGCGCCAGTTGCTGGTTTCGGCCAGCGATGATGCGCACACCCAGTTACGGGTCACCAAGGCCGGTATTGCCTACATTTCTTCAGGTGTCGTGGGCGGTACGGATATTGAAGGTCTCTTGTTTCGTCTGGAAACCTGGGCAAAGGGATCTGGCTACGTCGGAGCGGTAGCTGCCAGTGATGCGGTTTGGGTTATGCAGATTTACAACGCATTGAAACAAAATTGGCCCAATCCTCCCTTCGACTATATTGACGTCTACTGATCATTGCTCACATTCAGTCACGATTGCGCAGTGAACACTGCTCAGGGCTGAGGCAGACTTGCCGCCGTCTGGAGTCAGGGGGGGCGGAGTGCCAGTTTTCCTTGAAACCAAAAGCCAAAATGGCTGTCGCACGATCTCTGTCTATTTTTGAAAAGGAGGCTTCATGCCTTGGAAGTTCGCGTCATTCGGTACTTTATTAGCTGCAGTCATTTTGACGGGGTGCAGCACTTCGCAGGCGACAAAAGACCCTGTGGCTCCCGAGACCGGGCACAGCGGCTGTGAGTCTAAAGCCGCCGAATTCGCCATTGGCAAGAAGGCCTCGCCTGAGCTTCTGGAGCAAGCTCGCACACGTTCAGGTGCGCAGAACGCGCGATTCCTCAAGCCGAACGACATGGTGACGTTGGAATACCGCTCCGATCGCCTGAATCTCAACACCGATGCAAACCTGGTGATCACTCGCGTCAACTGCGGCTGATCGCTTCCGGCCTTTCTTCAACGAATAAAAAGCTCGGGCGCATAAAAAACCCCGTCACATGGACGGGGTTTTTTTAGAACGCGGAGAAATTACTCAGCGCGAACCTGTGCAGCTTGCATACCCTTTTGGCCTTTCTCAGCCACGAAGGAAACGGTCTGGCCTTCTTTCAGGCTTTTGAAACCGTCGCTTTCGATAGCTTTGAAGT
>JAPLSD010000870.1 GCA_026398835.1 Pseudomonas sp. | reverse complement strand
GGCGGAACAGTAAACTCAGCACCACGGTCGACACCAGGCAAGCGTTCATCGCATGGCCGCTGATAACCGCGATATCCAGGCTTTCCAGGCCGATCCCCCAGCCCTTGAACAGCACTTTGCTCAGACCCACGACGAAGTAGGCGACGAGCAACACGCCTAGCCATAGAAAGGCGACTTTTTTTGAGGCTGTGCTCCACAACCATCCGGCGACGACCAAGGCTGCCGGGAGCATGACGGTGATGCCGGCGTATTGCGCGATGTACAGTTTTGAATCCAATTTACCTCCTCGAATACGCCTTGCTGCGCAGCAAGGTAAATATAGCCTTCAGCGATTCAATAAGCACTTCAAACGGCCCTCTACGATAGCCGTCGAATAATTCGCCACATCCATCGCCAGGTCTGCCTCCACCAGCGCCTCCAGCAAGGCCGCTTGCGCCTCGAAGCGCAGGCCACGCTTAAGCTTTCGCGCAGCGTGCATCTGATCGAGTAACACATGGGTCACTTGATAAGGTGTACTGATTTTCAGGCGCCGTAGCCAAGCGGGAAGTTTCTTTGCGGTTTTACGTTGCCTGACACCCTCGACACCCGTCGTATTATCCGAAAAAGTATTTTTTGAAACCACCACTATTTCTTCAAATACATCGGTCAACTTCTTTAATACATAGCCCAGCATCAAATCATCGAAGGCGTCCAAAACTCACACTCCATCGCGCCGGAAAATTATTTCTCCCGATAAATACACCCATTACTGATGATCACATTACACCTCATTCGGTAGTCACTATTTGACGCATTCTAACATTCACACTTTCCACCAATAACATAACACCTTGATAACACTGAGCTGGACACTAACAACCGTTAATGACTTTTTATAACAATCGTTGACACCCAGACGCAGACGCCCGAAATTAGCGCCACTCCGCCAACGCCAAGACGACGCATCAACGTTGTTAAGTTAATGGAATGCTGAGTTCCGAGTTAGTTCATTCCTGGTACAGCGCATGAAATATGTAGACGATATTACGAAACTTTTTACACGTTTTGGCACCAATGCGGAAAGCTACCAGGAAATACAACCGAACTATAAAGATTTCAAAGATGACCCGGTGCCACCTTCAGTACCCGTGACTGAGCCAGAGCAGTCGGTGGCGTTGTCTCCCCCAGCACCCACTCCCCCTGTGTTGCTACTTAACGAACCACAGCCTCCTTTATTGATTGGCGCGCCGGTCGAGCCTGCGAAGCCTGTTGTCTTCTCGCTACCTTCGCCGAAGTCCCTCCCCCTGACCGAGCCATCGGCGGGTTCTGCAACGGGTGACCGTCAGCGATTGAGCGACCTGTTGCATGAACTCAACCAGGTTCGTAGAGACGGCCTGCCGGAAACGGCTCGCAAGCGGACCAGGGCGAAGGTCATCGCTATCGTTTCGGCGAACGGTGGGGTGGGTAAAAGCACCGTCGTCGCCGGCCTTGCGAAAACACTTCGGCGCCCTGGCGGGCGAACCATCGCCATTGATCTGGACCCGCAAAACGCGCTGTCCAGCCACCTGGGCATCACCCAACAGGTTCCTGGGCTGATCCAGCTGAAACAGCAGGACGCAGACTGGGTTGCCCATTGCCTACCGGGCTATGGCGACACTGAGTGCCTGCCTTTCGGCGCGGGTGATGTGAACGCTCGCCGATCGCTCAAGCAGCTGATGCTTGAAGATCCCGACTGGTTGAATAAGCACTTGGCGTCGATGAACCTCAGCGAAAACGATACTGTGATCCTGGACACCCCTTCGGGCGCGACCGTCTATTCGCATCAGGCACTCGACGCCGCCGATCTGGTACTGGTGATGACGGTGGCCGACGCGGCCTCCTACCTGGCACTGGACACCATGACACAGTGGCTGGAAACCAGCCGGCGAAGTGCGCAACAGCACAGGTATGTGCTCAACCAACGGGATGACTCGCGCTCGTTCAGCAGGGATATGGGTGTGCTGTTTCAGCGGCGGCTCGGTGCTGGCCTGATCGGGACGATTCGCCTCGATCACCAGCTCAACGAGTCGCTGGCCTATGGTCGGGACCCACTGCAGTACTCACCTGACAGCATTGGCTGTCGGGACATTCTTTCGCTGTCACGCGCGGTCCACGCCCTGCTTCTCCCGGATGCCTGCAACCAGCAGGTTACGCCTTGACCGCTCAGCTGAATCAGGCACCTGAGAAGACGTGGTGGTTGGAGGGGCTGCTGGATACTGTGCAGGCTCACGTCAGTCGATGGCCCCTGCGCTGCCGCCAAGGCCTGAAGATCTCAGCCGGGCTGATCGCAGCGTTGTTGGTTCTGGGTATCCTCACCGCGCCGCTGAATCTGTATTCCCAGGCAGCGTTCGCCTCCGTCTGCTTCGCCACCAGCCTGATCATCCGCAGGCGAGCCGGGCGTCTGGCGATCCTGACGCTGATCACCCTCTCGCTGATCGCGTCGTTGCGCTACATGTATTGGCGCCTGTCCGACACCCTGGACTTCGACAACTGGCAGGATGCGGTATTTGGCTACGGGTTGGTGCTGGCCGAGCTTTATGCCTTGCTCGTCCTTGTGTTCGGCTACATACAGACCGCCTGGCCGCTGCACCGCAAACCGCAGTTTCTGCAACAGCCGCTCGCTGAATGGCCGACGGTAGACGTCTTCATTCCCACCTATAACGAATCGCTGGGTATCGTCAAACTGGTGGTGCTCGCCGCTCAGGCCATCGACTGGCCCGAGGGCAAACTGCGTGTGCACATGCTCGATGACGGAAGTCGGGAGGAATTCAAGGTTTTCTGCCAGCAGATTGGTGTCAACTACATCACCCGCGACAACAATCAGCATGCCAAGGCCGGCAATCTCAACGAGGCGCTCAAAGTCACCGATGGCGAATTCATTGCCATATTCGACGCCGACCACGTGCCCACCCGCTCCTTCCTGCAGATCACCATGGGCTGGTTTTTAAAGGACCCAAACCTGGCGTTGCTGCAAACGCCGCACTTCTTCTATTCACCCGACCCGTTCGAAAAAAACCTCGATACCTTTCGCTCGGTACCCAATGAAGGTGAGCTGTTCTACGGCCTTGTGCAGGACGGCAACGACCTGTGGAACGCGACATTCTTCTGTGGCTCTTGCGCGGTCATCCGGCGGACTCACTTGCTGGAAGTCGGCGGCATCGCCACCGAAACCGTGACGGAGGATGCGCACACGGCACTCAAGCTCAATCGCCGTGGTTACAACACCGCCTACCTCGCCATTCCACAAGCGGCAGGACTTGCCACCGAAAGCCTTTCCCGGCACATCAGTCAGCGCATACGCTGGGCGCGGGGCATGGCGCAGATTTTTCGGACCGACAATCCGCTGTTTGGCAAAGGACTGAACCTGGGGCAGCGCATCTGCTACCTCAACGCCATGATGCACTTTTTCTACAGCCTGCCTCGCCTGGTGTTCTTGACCGCGCCCTTGGCCTACCTGATTTTCGACGCGCAGATTTTTCATGCCTCGGCGTTGATGGTCACGGTCTATGTACTGCCGCATATTTTCCATTCCAGCCTGACCAACTCCAGCATCCAGGGGCGCTTCCGCCATTCCTTCTGGAACGAAGTGTATGAGTCGGTTTTGGCCTGGTACATCATGCGGCCAGTACTGTTCGCCCTGATCAGCCCTTCGCTGGGCAAATTCAACGTGACCGACAAGGGCGGCACCATCGAGGAGGACTATTTCGACTGGAAGCTCGCGCGGCCTTACATCGTCTTGCTGACCTTGAACATGATCGGTCTGGTGATCGGCGTGGTGAAACTGATAGGCAGTGATTCGGCCGAGGCCACTACCCTGCTGATCAACCTGGCGTGGACTGTGTACAACATCATCATCGTCAGCACCGCCGTGGCGGTGGCCAGTGAGTCCTCTCAGGTGCGCACCGAACCCAGGGTGCCCGCGGATCTGCCCGTGCGCGCCTTTCGCGAAGACGGCACCTCGTTCGAATGCAAAACCCAGGACTTCTCACAGAACGGCGTAGGCCTGGCACTGCCACCGCAGGTTCAGCTCAGCGTCAATGAGAAGCTGCGGCTCTGCATTCTGCGTTCGCCCCCTTCAAGCCTCTTCCCAGCAACAACGATCTTCAGCAACGACAACGTGGCGGGCGTGCAATTCGAGGGTTTGACCCTGCGCCAGCAAAGTGAACTGGTGCGACTGACATTTTCACGGGCCGACACCTGGGCCAACACCTGGGGTAACGGCCGCCTCGACGCCCCTATGTCGGCGCTGCGGGAGGTCAGCAGCATCGGCTTACGCGCCATCCTGCGCTTGTTCGTTGCAACCCTAAAGGACGGCCAGGCGCTGCTGCGCAAACGCTCGGACGCTCCATCACCTATCGACTCCACCGCGGACACGCAACGATCTTGAAGCCTTCCTCTCGCCGGACCTTTCTTCCTCGTCGCTCACTCATGCTGATCGCCTGCTCGCTACTGGGCTGGAGCGGCTGTGCCTTGAGTGCTGCCGCCCAAATCAGCGCCACAGACCCGGCGCAGATGCCGGTCGCACCGTTGCCCGGGACCGATGCCCCGAGCAACAGCTATACCCGCACCCTCAAGGAGCTGGGCAAAAGCTATTCGATGAACCTCAAGGGTGTGGAGGCTACCGACAGTGTGAATTTCAATGTGCGCGCCGATGAAGTCGTCACGGCGGCGCACGTCACACTGCAGTACAGCTACTCACCGGCGCTGCTGGCCGACCTTTCGCAAATCAACGTGCTGATCAACGATCAAGTGGCCGCCAGCCTGCCCCTGCCGAAGGAAGAGGCCGGTAAATTGCAGACCCGGACCGTGCAGATTCCGCCGCAGACCATCACCGAATTCAACCGGCTCAGCCTGCAGTTCATCGGTCACTACACGATGCAATGTGAAGACCCTTTGCACTCCAGCCTTTGGGCCAGGATCGGCAACGAGAGCCAGCTGAGCCTCCAGGTGTCCTCGATTAGACAACCCAACGATTTGTCCGCGCTGCCGCAGCCCTTGTTCGATCGTCGAGATGCCTTGCCCTTGAAGCTGCCCTTCGTGTTCGCCTCTCGCCCTGACGGTTCCGGGCTTGAGGCCGCTGGCATCCTGTCTTCCTGGTTTGGCGCCCTGGCCAGCTACCGCGGCGCAACCTTCCCCGCCAGCCTCACCAGCCTGCCGGCTAAAGGCAACGCCGTGGTGTTTGTCAGCGGTAGCGAATCAACAACCTTGAGTGGCTTATCGATCAAAGAGGCCACGGGGCCGACATTGACACTCGTGAGCAACCCGAATGATGCTCAGGGCAAGCTGTTGATCGTCTCCGGGCGCGATGGCGCCGATCTCAAAATCGCCGCGACAGCGTTGGCCCTCGGCGGCTCGGCCTTTTCCGGGCAGAGCGTGGTGATCGACCGGATCGACTCGCTCAAGCCACGCCAACCGTACGACGCGCCAAACTGGCTGCCCTCCGATCGCCCGGTTCGTCTGGGTGAACTGGCGAAACCCACAGAACTCAATGTGTCGGGTTATAACCCCGGACAAATGACGGTTGCGCTGCGCTTGCCACCCGACCTGTTCAACTGGCGTGAGCCCGGCGCGCAACTTGACCTGAAGTACCGCTATACCCCGCAACCGGTCTCCACCAATTCCTCGTTGCTGATCAGCTTCAACGACACCTTTATCAAGTCGATCGATCTGCCTTCGATCGAGAAGCTCGGCAACAGCGACAGCCTGCTGGCGATGCTCAAAACCGACGACAGCCTGGCCCGCACGTCGCGCATGCTGTTGCCGCTCAATTCAGTCGCGCTGCAATCGCGCCTGCAATTTCGTTTTATGTATGACTACATCAAACAGGGCGAATGCCGCGACATCATCATCGACAACATGCGCGGTGTGATCGACCCGGATTCAACCCTGGACCTCAGCCAATACGACCACTTTATGGCCATGCCCAACCTCGGGGTGTTCAAGGACAGTGGTTTCCCCTTCACCCGCATGGCCGACCTGTCTGAAACATCGGTGATCCTGCCCAATGATCCAGGCGCGGCCGATCTGAGCGCCTATCTGACTCTGCTGGGCCGCTTCGGCGACTCCACTGGCTATCCAGCCACCGGCGTGAAGGTGGTCCACGCCGACCAGGTCGACGCGCAACGCGACAGAGATTTGCTGGTGCTCGCCTCGGGCAACAATCAGCCTCTGCTGGAGCAATGGAAAAACCTTCTGCCAGCCAAGGGCGAAGACGCTGCGCAGTACTTTGAGCTGTCTGACCTGCCCTTGCGTTTGCGTAACTGGATCAGCCCGGATGCGAAAACCAATCTGCGCGAAGCGCGCAACAGCTTCAGGTTTTCCGCTGAGGACGGCAGTGCTTATCTGACCGGATTTGAATCGCCGCTCAAGAGTGGCCGCAGTGTGGTGTTTATCGCCAGCGCAAGGCCAAGCGGCCTGGCCGAGGTGACCGACGCCCTGCTCAGCAGCGAAGAAAACGCCCACAAGTTGCAAGGCAGTCTGGTGGTGGTCAGGGGCAAGCATGTTGAATCGCTGGTCGCCGAGCAGGATTACTACATCGGGCACTTGGGTCCATTGCGCTATCTGCAGTGGTACCTCTCGCAAAACGTAGTGGCGCTCATGCTGTTCACCCTCCTCGGGGTCCTGCTGCTTGCTTCGATGGCCTACCTGGCCCTGCGCTTACGGGCCAAACGTCGTCTTGGCCAATGAACCGCGCATGCCTGTGTCGTTCATGCCTGTTTCGTCCATGAGCAGCCGGGATGCTTCACTTCGCCAAGGCCTGCGCGGAAACACGCGCAGGTGATGCCGACGCCGGTCCGCCGCGTTACTACAACTTCATGCTCAGCCTGTTCGCGCTCGGCTGGGCAGATAAACATTATCGATTCCGGGAAGACGGAACGCTGAAACTCTCCTGGGAGACCGCATGCACGCGCACCACCGCACGCTAGCCATCGCCGTTATGAGCGCATGGACAGCCGCTGCTGCCCACGCTCAAAGTCCGACGC
>JAPLSD010000156.1 GCA_026398835.1 Pseudomonas sp. | reverse complement strand
TGTCACCGGCCCAGCCGGCCGAGACCATGTCATGTTCGCCATTCTTGGCGCGCTTGAGCATTTCGCCCCATTCCATGACGCGGATATCGAGCTTGATGCCAATCTTTGCCAGGTCCGACTGCATCATCTGTGCACCGAGTAACGGGTTGGGGTTGGTCGGGCCACCGCCGTTGCGGGTGAACAGGGTAAGGGCCGTCCCTTCAGGCATACCGGCTTCCTTGAGCAACGCACGGGCTTTGTCCAGGTCGCGAGGCGGGTTCTTCAGTGTGTCGTTGAAGCCTAGCAGGGTTGGCGGATAAGGGCCGGTGCCGACGACGGCATTGCCCTTGCCGTACAGGCTGTTGACGTAGGCTTCCTTGTCAAAGGCGATATTGATTGCCTGCCGGACTCGAACGTCGCTCATGTATTTACGGGTGGTGTTCATGGCGGTGTAGCTAGTGGTCATGGCCGCCAGTTCGTCGACCTTCAGGTTCGGGTCGGCCTTGATGCTCGGGATGTCATCCGGTTTTGGATACAGTGCGATCTGGCATTCGTTGGCCTTGAAGCTCACCTGGGCGTCCTTGTTGTAGCGCGTAAAGATGAACGGGCCGGTGCCGATGGGTTTGCTGTTCAGGTCGTTGGTCTTGCCGGCCTTGAGTAACTGGTCAGCGTATTCCGCCGGGAAAATCGAGGAGAAGGCCATGGCCAGGTCGGCCAGGAACGGTGCTTCGCGGCGGGTCAGGGTGAATACAACGGTGTTGTCGTCGACTTTTTCGACGCTTTTCAGCAATTCCTTGAAGCCCATGCTTTCGAAATACGGGAAGCCGACGCTGGATTTGTCATGCCACGGGTGTTTTGGGTCCAGCTGACGCTGGAAACTCCAGACCACGTCGTCGGCATTCATGTTACGGGTCGGCTTGAAGTAATCGGTGGTGTGAAACTTGATCCCTGGTCGTAGGTGGAAGGTGTAGCTCAGTCCATCCGGGCTGATCTCCCATGACTCGGCAAGGGCCGGTATCACTTCGGTGGTACCCGGTTTGAAGTCCACCAGACGATTGAAAATGGTTTCGGACACCGCATCGCCTGTGACTGCAGTCGTGTACTGGACCATATCGAAGCCTTCCGGGCTGGCTTCGGTACAGACCACCAAGGGTTTGGCCGAGGCGCCGACAGCGACACTCAGCAACGCGGCGGCGATGGCCGCACGTAGGGGAAGCATTTTCATCAAGAACCCTCTGCAATCGGTTGAACAGGAAAAAACCAGTCGGCCGACTCGTCGTGAGTCAGCCGTTTGGCAGTGTTTTTACAGAATGTTGAACGGAATGGTGGTCACGAGACGGAACTCGTTGAGGCTGCCGTCAGCCTGGTTTTGGGTGGCACGGTGCGCGGTGTAGGTGGCGCGGATAGCGGTGGCCTTGAGTGGGCCGCTCTGTACGGCGTACGAAGCGCCGATGCCGTATTCATAGTGGCTCTCGCCGTCCATGTTTTTAACGTCGTAGGCGGTGCCGGTGTAGTGAGTACCGTCGATACCCCAGCCGCGAGCCTGGTAGATGTTGAACTTCAGACCTGGCACGCCGTATTCAGCCATGTTCAGGCCGTAGGCGATCTGGAAGGACTTCTCGTTCGGGCCGTTGAAGTCCGAGAGCAAGGAGTTGGCCAGGTAGATACCGTTGGTTTCGTGCAGGTAGTCGAAGTACTCGTCACCGGCAATTTGCTGCCAGGAGAATGTCAGGCTGTGGGCCTGGTGGGCCAGGCCGAACGACACGGAGTAGGCATCGTTGTTGATGTTCCCCATTTCCTTTTTGCCGGTGTCGAGGGTTTTGTAGTAGTTCAGGCCGGTGGTCAGGCCCAGCACCGAGCTATCGCCCAGTTCGTGGGTGGCGCCGAAGTAGTACTGATTCCAGAAGTCTTCGACATTCGCGACGTACAGGCTGGTCTTCAGGCTTTTGAACGGCTGATAGTTCAGGCCAGCGGTGTTCACGCGATCGGTTTCGGCGTTGTTGTTGGTGTACTCGGTGCGGAATTTAGACAGGCTCTCTTCGGTCCGCGGGGATACGCGGTCGAAGGAACCCGCGTCGAACGACAGGTTGTTCAGCTCTTCGCTGTGCAGGCTCACACCCTCAAAGCTTGAAGGCAATGCACGGTTACCGATGGTGTCGACAATCGGGGTGCTGAAGTTCTGGCGACCGGCGGTCAGCGTCGTGTTCGATACGCGGAACTTGACGTTGGCCAGGCCCAGTTTGCTCCACTGGCCTTGGGCATCTCCGCCTTCTTTGGTCAGGGTACGGTTGTTGCCTGCGCCTGGACGAGAACCCGGTGCGCCACCGTTGTTGGACGCCAGATCCTTGCGATCGCGATCCAGGGCGACGGCGTTGTAGGCGGCCACTTCAGTGCTGACACCGACGGTGCCCTGAGTGAAGCCGGAGTTGTACTTGACGATAGTGCCCTGAACCCAGTTGATACGGCGGTCGGTTGGCGTCGCCACACCGTCTTTGCGGTAGGTGAACTTGCCGCCACGTTTCAGTTGTTCGTTGGCGTACCAGTTACGTGTGGTGCCGTCGATCTTCGAGCCTTCGACAAAGCCTGTTGCGTCGGCTTGTGCGCTGCTGGTGTTGACCGTAACCGGGGTGAATTCCTGGCTCTGGGTTTCTGCGTAAGCCGTGGCGGTTACGCTGCTGATGGCCAAGGCCAGTAACGCGGTGCTGCTCAGTTTCATGGGTGAAGCTCCTTACTTTCTTTTTTTAATGCCGGTCTTTTTTTGTGATCCGGCTATTTGGTTTAGAACTCATTCAGGCATCGCAAACGTTTGCATGAGGCTTGTTCGCCGAATTCAGGCAACACCTTTGCGTGAGGGCGAAAATCGCCCTCAGGGTTCTGGCTAATCAGTTATTGGTCGATGCTGACACCCGAGAAAACGTTACGACCGAAGGGGCTGGCCTTGAACCCTTCGACTTTGGCGCTCAACGGCTGGTTGACCGTCGAGTGGGCGATAGGTGTGATCGGTACTTGCTGCTTGAGCAGTTGCTGGGCTTGTTTGTAGAGCACCGTGCGTTGCTCGCGATCAGTCACGATCTTGGCTTGCTTGACCAGCTTGTCGTATTGGGGATCGCACCACATGGAGTAGTTGTTGCCGCCAATCGCATCACAGCTGTAGAGGGTGCCGAGCCAGTTGTCCGGGTCACCGTTGTCACCGGTCCAGCCGATCAGGCTGATGTCGTGCTCGCCATTCTTGGTGCGCTTGATGTACTCGCCCCATTCATAGCTGACGATCTTGACCTTGAGTCCGATCTTCGCCCAATCGGACTGAAGCATTTCAGCCATCAGTTTGGCGTTGGGGTTGTAGGGGCGTTGCACAGGCATGGCCCAAAGGGTGATTTCAGTGCCTTCCTTGACTCCGGCTGCCTTGAGCAACTCTTTGGCTTTTTCCGGGTTGTAAGCGACGTCTTTGATAGTCTCGTCATAGGACCATTGGGTCGGCGGCATGGCGTTGACCGCCAGTTGCCCGGCGCCCTGATACACCGCGTTCAGGATGCTTTGTTTGTTCACCGCCATGTCCAGCGCCTGGCGCACTTCGAGCTGGTCGAAGGGTTTGTGCCGAACGTTGTAGGCGATGTAGCCGAGGTTGAACCCGGGCTTCTCGATGAGCTGCAGTTTCGGGTCTTTTTTCAGCGCGTCGACATCGGCCGGGCGCGGATGCAGGGTGACCTGGCATTCGCCGGCCTTGAGCTTCTGCACGCGCACCGAGGCATCGGTATTGATCGCGAAAATCAGCTGATCGAGTTTGACCCGGCTCGGGTCCCAGTACTGCTTGTTGCCGGCGTAACGGATCTGCGAATCTTTCTGATAACGCTGGAACACGAACGGTCCGGTACCAATCGGCTTCTGATTAATATCGCTGGGTTTACCGGTGTTGAGCAGTTGGTCGGCGTATTCGGCCGAGAGGATCGAGGCGAAACTCATGGCGATGTTTTGAATGAACGCGGCGTCTACCGAGTTCAGTGTCATCACCACGGTCAGCGGCCCGGTCTTCTCGACCTTGGCGATGTTCTTGTTCAGGCTCATCCCGTTGAAGTACGGAAACTCGGTGGGGTAAGCCTTACGGAAGGGTTGCTCGGGGTCGAGCATGCGGTTGAAAGTGAACAGCACGTCATCGGCGTTGAAATCGCGGCTCGGTGTGAAGTACTTGGTCGTATGAAACTTCACCCCTTCGCGCAGGTGGAAAGTGTATTTCAGACCGTCCTCGGAAATATCCCAGCTTGTCGCCAGGCCCGGTACGACGCTGGTGGCACCTTTTTCGAACTCGGCCAGCCGGTTGTAGATCGGCTCGGCGGCATCGTTGTCGGTCGCAGTGGTGTACTGCGCGGTATCAAAACCAGCCGGGCTGCCTTCCGAGCAAAACACCAGGCTATTGCCGGCGGCCTGACTGATCGAGGTACCGGCCAACAGACCGGTGCCCAGCAATGCGGATAAAACCAAGGTATGGCGCATGACGCTCTCTCTCTTTTTAGTGTCTTGATCAGCGAGCAATCGTCCCGTCCATGGGACGTGCGGGTATCACTGATCCCAAACCATCGCGTGCAGCAGTGCCGGCCAAAATCGCAGAACTGCCGTGCCTCGACGGTATGAGTCGCGGGCTGGGTAGTAAATGCGTAAGGCCTGAAAGACGCGTAGGAAAAGGCAATACGTCCTAGAGCCGCTGCTGTAGTACGCAGCGGTTTCGGATGTAAGCGGATTCTTCGGTCCTGGCAGGTAAAGCAACGGCGACGTCAGGGACGCCGCCGTTGCCAGACCTTATTTGCTGACGCTGACGCCGTAGAAGGAGTTCAAGCCAAACGGGCTGATCTTGAAGTCCTGCACAGTCGTGCGCATGGGTTGGAACACCGTCGAGTGAGCGATAGGTGTCATTGGAACCTGGTCTTTGAGGAGGTGTTGCGCCTGCTTGTACAGTTCGGTGCGCTTAGCCTGATCCGGTGTTGCCTTGGCGGTCTTGATCAACTTGTCGTAGTCGGCGTTGCACCACTTGGAGAAGTTGTTGCCGTTGAGGGCATCGCAACCAAAGAGAGTGCCCAGCCAGTTGTCCGGGTCACCATTGTCGCCGCTCCAGCCAATCAGCATCGCGCCGTTTTCGCCACCTTTGGAGCGCTTGATGTACTCGCCCCATTCGTAGGTCACGATCTTGGCCTTGATACCGATCTTGCTCCAGTCGGACTGCAGCATCTCAGCCATCAACTTGGCGTTCGGGTTGTAAGGACGCTGAACCGGCATCGCCCACAGGGTGATCTCGGTGCCTTCCTTGATGCCGGCTTCCTTGAGCAGCTCTTTGGCTTTCTCAGGGTTGTACGGCTGATCCTTGATAGTGGTGTCGTAAGACCACTGGGTCGGCGGCATGGCGTTGACGGCCAGCTGGCCTGCGCCCTGATACACGGAATCGATGATCTGTTGCTTGTTGACGGCCATGTCCAGTGCTTGACGCACTTTGAGCTGGGCCATTGGGTTCGGCTGGTCGCTGCCCTTGATCTTGTCCATCACGTTGTAGGCGATGTAACCCAGGTTGAAGCCTGCCTGATCCGGCATCTTCAGCTCTTTGTCTTCTTTGAGTGCCTTCAGGTCAGCAGGGCGTGGGAACAGAGTGATCTGGCACTCGTTCTTTTTCAGCTTCTGCATACGCACCGACGGGTCGGTGGTGATGGCGAAAATCAGGTTGTCGATCTTGACGTCTTCAGGCTTCCAGTAGTCCTTGTTACCCGTGAAACGGATGTTGGAGTCTTTCTGGTAGCTCTTGAACACGAACGGGCCAGTGCCGATCGGCTTCTGGTTGATGTCCTGGGCCTTGCCTTCCTTGAGCAGCTTGTCGGCGTACTCGGCGGATTCGATGGAGGCGAAGCTCATGGCCATGTTCTGGATGAACGCCGCGTCAACGGTTTTCAGGGTGAACTTGACGGTCTTGTCGTCGATCTTCTCGACCTTGGTGATGTTGGTGTCCATCCCCATGTCGGTGAAGTACGGGAATTCGGTCGGGTACGCTTTGCGGAACGGCATGTCCTTGTCAATCATGCGATTGAAGGTGAACAGTACGTCGTCGGCGTTGAAATCACGAGTCGGTTTGAAGTACGGCGTGGTGTGGAATTTCACCCCTTCACGCAAATGGAAGGTGTACGTCAGCACGTCCGGGGAAATATCCCAGCTGGTCGCCAGGCCAGGAACAACGGCGGTGCCGCCACGTTCGAACTGGGTGAGGCGGTTGTACATGGTTTCTGCAGAGGCGTCGAAGTCGGTTCCGGTGGTGTACTGACCAGGATCAAAGCCGGCCGGGCTCCCTTCGGAGCAAAACACCAGGTTAGTCGCCGCTTGGGCGAATGGTGCGCTAGCTAATAAGCCTGCGCCGACTAAAAACGGAATGACCGCGTGTTTGAGCATGGTTGCCTCATGATTTGTTGTCATTTTTGGAATTATAGGACGACCTCGTGAGTCGACTTGCGGATACTTATGCAGGGCCCATACCCATTGCAAGATCCGCAGAGGCCACAAGCCTTAAACAGTGGCACGAACGTACACGAATGTCGCATCCTTGTAAGTATTGACGCATTTGACCGTTTGCGAGATGTTTTTTCGGTGCGTTGGGTGCACCGGATGAGGGCGAACGGGGGTGTCTGACGCGCCCGGATGGGGCGCGGGTGTTACTTATTTATACCCTGTGTGCGGGCTCGCTTGCGAAGGCGGCCTTACAGCCGACCTGTCTCTTGCTGGTGTACATATCCATTTCTGCAGTAACGGCCACTTAGGGTTTCACCCTTACGGCGAGGCGGCCTACCGGCCGGCCTGTTTGTAGGGTGTATGCGTTCCCCGTTGTAGGAGCAGCCGGTCGACGCTCGATTGGTCCGGGCGGCGTTCCGACGATGGCGATCTCAAGGACGTCATCGCCGGCAAGCCGTGTTCCTGCAGACGTTCTCTGCGCGACGGTGTGGTGTCGAAGACGGGGGCAGCAGCTCCTACAGAAAGCGCTGTCGGCTTAGGCCGCTGGGAGGGATTTTCCGACGAGTTTTGGCGGTTGCGTTGGTTTTGGGCGGGCGTCTAATCTTTGGCCGTCGCTGCAGATCGGCAATCAGGCGTGGGATCCTGAAATCAGTAGGCGCATAGCCTCACCACCATAACGGCAAGTGAAGGCTCCATTTAGATTAGGAGCAGATACGTGGACAAGATAATTCCAGAGCAGGCCTTCAATAAAACTACACCCCTTTGCGATGCCCTGAGCGCCGAAGACCTGCTCAAGGACCGTGCCGCTGCGGATCGAGCCCTTGATCACTACCTGGCGCCGCCACTCGATAAGTCCAGACGCCCTGGCACCCAGCCGGTGAATATTTTCTCCGTTGCCTCTGACCTCGACACTGAGATACTGCTGGCCAACGCCTCCGAGACCCTCGCCAGCGCCAATGCTATCGCCTGCGACCTGGCCTTCGATCTCGAAGGCTCGCAACGCAGTGTGGTGTTGGGGATTTATCAGATGATCGAGCTGAGCAAGCTGTTGGTGGATAAAGCGCTGGATCAGGTGGATCAGGCGTACCGGGTCAATCCATGATGATCGTTCCCACGCGCAGCAAAGGAATGCCTCACTGGACGCGCAGCAATCGCTTCGACTGTGACGCAGAGCGTCACGGGCTGCATTCCCACGTGGGAGCGTGGGAACGATCAACTGGTCCACTACTGCCTTAAGGCATCAACACTTCAATCGCACCATCGGCCGTCATGCTGACCTGGCTGGTGCCGGCTTCGACTTCCGGGGTCACCGGCGCTGAATCCATGCTGGCGGCTTTCATCATCATGGGGGCGCGCATGTACGGTTGTGGGTAACCGCTGGTGTTGAGGTTCAGGTTGACGATTTTGTAGCTTTTGCCGCCCAGCGCATCGGTGGCCAGTTGTGCGCGGGCTTTGAAGGCGCCGACGGCTTCTTTGAGCAACGCATCTTCGCTGGCCTTGCGGGTCGGGGTGGCGATGGCGAAGTCCATGCCACCCATTTTCAGGTCCGTCAGCAATTCGCCGGTCAGCTTGGACAATGCGGCAAAGTCCGAGCTTTCCAGGCGCAGTTCGGCACGTTCGCGCCAGCCAGTGATTTTCTGGCCCTTGGTGTCGTAGATCGGGTAGCTGTTGCGGCTGCCCTGACGCAAAGTCACTTCCTTGACCTGTTTGGCCTGGGCCAGCGCCTTGTTCATGGTGGTGCTGACGTCAGCGGCGAGTTTGGCCGGGTCGGCGTTCTGCTCTTCGGTGTAGAGGGTCACGATCATCAAGTCGCGGGCCACTTCATGGCTGACTTCGGCGCGCAGAGAAATCTGGTTGTAATGAAGCTCATCGACGGCCAGGGCCGGTAGGCTGGCGAGGGTGCCAACGCTGAGGACGAGATGGGCGGCGCTGCGGCTGAATGTATGCATGAAAACTCCTTGAGTGCGATCCGCAGGGATTAGGGTCCGGGCCTGCGTGAAACCATCAGACTGTAGCTTTTATTATCCGGTTCACCCGGTTACAACTTCTATACAAGTAGCGACACAAGTAGCAACGGCCGATCGTTCCCACGCTCCTGCGTGGGAACGATCATGACCTCACTGCCATGTGGCCGTTTGCCGCAGTTTGCCTGTGGAAGGCGCGGCTTGGTTATACTCGTCGCGATCCGCCTGGAGCGCTCATCAGGAGAGCTCATGCTCGCCCCCGTTCAACTACTTTCCGCCACTCGCCAGAACCTTTGGCGTCTGACCTTCATCCGTACCTTGGTACTGGCCGCCCAAGCCGGTTCGGTGGGGCTCGCCTACTGG
>JAPLSD010000017.1 GCA_026398835.1 Pseudomonas sp. | reverse complement strand
GGGTTGAAACGATCGCTTTCGTCGCTAATCACTTGGCCTCCAACTGCGCCAGCAGGCTGACCATTTCCAGAGCGGACAAGGCAGCTTCGGCACCTTTGTTACCGGCTTTGGTGCCGGAACGTTCAATGGCTTGCTCGATCGAGTCGACGGTCAGCACGCCAAAGGCGACCGGCACGCCGAACTCCATGGACACCTGGGCCAGGCCCTTGGTGCATTCGCCAGCCACGTATTCGAAGTGCGGAGTGCCACCACGAATGACCGCGCCCAGGGCGATGATCGCCGCGTATTCGCTTTGTTGAGCAACTTTCTGCGCAACCAGCGGAATTTCGAAGGCGCCAGGCGCACGGATGATGGTGATGTCGCTTTCGCTCACGCCATGGCGAACCAGGGCATCAACAGCACCGCTCACCAGGCTTTCGACGACGAAGCTGTTGAAGCGGCCGACCACCAGGGCATAGCGGCCTTTGGGGGCGATGAAGGTACCTTCGATGGTCTTCAGGGTCATTCGACAAATCTCTTAAAGAGCCGGGACGCGTTCAGTACGCGTCCCTCAGTGATATTTGAACCGCGAATTCAAGACAAAAACAGCCGGTCTTTATTCGGAGGGCACGTATTCTACAACTTCCAGATCGAAACCGGATATCGCATTAAATTTCATCGGCGCACTCATCAGGCGCATTTTGCGTACGCCCAGGTCACGCAGGATCTGCGAACCGGCACCGACGATGCTGTAGGTGGTCGGTTTTTTCACCGGGGCGTGCTCCGCGGTTTCACGGATATGCGCCAGCACCACGTCACCATCGAGTGGGTGACCCAGCAACAGCACCACACCGCTGCCCGCCTCGGCCACTGCGCTCATGGCCGCGCGCAGGCTCCAGCGGCCAGGCTGCTTGACCATCAACAGGTCGCGCAGCGGGTCCATGTTGTGAACGCGAACCAGGGTCGGCTCTTCAGCGCAAATGGTGCCCAGGGTCAGCGCCATGTGCACGTCGCCTTCCACTGAATCACGATAGGTCACCAGGTTGAACTGGCCCAGTTCGCTGTCCAGTGGCTGCTCGGCAATCCGCTGAACGGTACGTTCGTGGATCATCCGGTAGTGAATCAGGTCGGCGATGGTGCCGATCTTGATGTTGTGTTCGGCGGCAAACGCTTCCAGCTCGGCACGACGGGACATGGTGCCGTCGTCGTTCATCACTTCGCAGATCACTCCGCTCGGCTCGAAACCGGCCATCCGCGCCAGATCGCAGGCGGCTTCGGTGTGGCCGGCGCGAGCCAGCGTACCGCCGGCCTGGGCCATCAGCGGGAAAATGTGGCCCGGGCTGACGATGTCTTCGGCCTTGGCGTCTTTGGCAGCGGCAGCCTGTACGGTGCGTGCGCGGTCAGCAGCGGAAATACCGGTCGTGACGCCTTCAGCGGCTTCGATCGAGACGGTGAACTTGGTACCGAAACCGGAACCGTTGCGCGGCGCCATCAACGGCAGCTTGAGCAATTCGCAGCGTTCGCGGCTCATCGGCATGCAGATCAGGCCACGGGCGTGCTTGGCCATGAAGTTGATGTGCTCGGGCAAGCAGCACTCGGCGGCCATGATCAGGTCGCCTTCATTCTCGCGGTCTTCGTCATCCATGAGGATGACCATCTTGCCTTGGCGGATGTCTTCGACCAGTTCTTCGATGCTATTGAGCGCCACGCGGCACCCCCTTGGGTCAGGATTTGAGGTAGCCGTTGGCGGCCAGAAAGCTTTCGGT
>JAPLSD010000776.1 GCA_026398835.1 Pseudomonas sp. | reverse complement strand
TGGCCGGTCATTACCGTCATGTCTTGCAGGTGGCAGTGACCGCCTTCCTCGCAGACCGGGCAGTCGTGCGGGTGGTTGGTCATCAGCCATTCGACGACGCTGGCGCGAAACACTTTGGCTTCTTCGTCGTCGATGGAAATCCAGCTGCCGTCGGTGGCAGGCGTCATGCAGGACATGACGATACGACCACGCTTGTCGTTCTCGTCGGTGTACTGTTTGACCGCGCACTGGCGACAAGCGCCAACGCTGCCAAGGGCGGGGTGCCAGCAGAAATACGGGATGTCGAGGCCTAGTGACAGACACGCCTGTAACAGGTTGTCTGCCCCATCGACTTCGAGCGCTTTGCCGTCTACGTGGATAGTGGCCATGGTTCAAAGTTCTTCGTTGGCCCGGTGTCAGCGGGCGTGGCTAATGGAATCTGTGTACTCGCCTGGCGCTATGACAGCCTCGTTGAAAACAACGTTTTCAATAAGCCTGAAGCGTCTTCAGACGATAAGAGGGCGGCACGGACCGCCCTCGTTCGATACGTTTACGCGACGACCGGAATCGCGATCGGGCGAGCCAGAGGCGGGACGACAGCACTGGTGGGTGCAATGCCGGCCTCGAACTCTGGGCGGAAATATTTGATTGCGCTGCCCAATGGCTCCACGGCGCCCGGTGCGTGAGCACAGAACGTCTTGCCAGGGCCGAGGAAGCCGACCAGACCCAGCAGGGTCTCGATATCGCCGGCTTGCCCTTCACCGTTCTCCAGCGCACGCAGCAGCTTGACGCTCCACGGCAGACCGTCACGGCAAGGGGTGCAGAAGCCGCAGGATTCGCGGGAGAAGAACTCTTCCATGTTGCGCAGCAGGGAGACCATGTTGACGCTGTCGTCCACGGCCATGGCCAGACCGGTACCCATACGGGTGCCCACCTTGGCGATGCCGCCCGCGTACATTTGTGCGTCCAGGTGCTCAGGCAAGAGGAAACCGGTACCGGCGCCGCCTGGCTGCCAGCACTTGAGCTTGAAGCCGTTGCGCATGCCGCCGGCGTAGTCTTCGAACAGCTCGCGAGCGGTCACGCCGAACGGCAGCTCCCACAGGCCAGGGTTCTTCACTTTGCCAGAGAAGCCCATCAGCTTGGTGCCGTGGTCTTCGCTGCCTTCACGGGCCAGGGCTTTGTACCAGTCAACACCGTCGGCGATGATCGCCGGCACGTTGCACAAGGTTTCGACGTTGTTCACGCAGGTCGGCTTGCCCCACACGCCCACGGCGGCAGGGAAAGGCGGCTTGGAGCGCGGGTTGGCGCGGCGGCCTTCGAGGGAGTTGATCAGTGCGGTTTCTTCACCGCAGATGTAACGCCCGGCGCCGGTGTGGACGAACAGTTCGAAATCGAAGCCGCTGCCCAGAATGTTTTTGCCCAACAGGCCCGCAGCTTTTGCTTCTTCCACGGCACGGGTGAGGTGCTTGGCGGCAGTGGTGTATTCGCCACGCAGGAAGATATAGCCACGGTAGGTTTTCAGCGCGCGAGCACTGATCAGCATGCCTTCGATCAGCAGATGGGGCAGTTGCTCCATCAGCATGCGGTCTTTCCAGGTGTTGGGTTCCATCTCATCCGCGTTGCACAGCAAGTAGCGGATATTGATGGATTCGTCTTTGGGCATCAGGCCCCACTTAACACCCGTGGGGAAACCTGCACCGCCGCGACCCTTGAGACCGGAGTCCTTGACGGTCTGGACGATATCGTCCTGAGACATGTCAGCGAATGCTTTACGCGCAGCGGCGTAGCCATTCTTGGCCTGGTACTCGTCGAGCCAGACTGCCTCGCCGTCGTCACGCAGACGCCAGGTCAGCGGATGGGTTTCTGCACTGCGCTTGATGCGGTTGGCAGGGCCGAAGGAAGTCAGGGTCATACGTAGCCCTCCAACAGTTTGGCAACGCCAGCAGGCTGTACGTCACCGAAAGTGTCGTCGTCGATCATCATCGCCGGCGCCTTGTCGCAATTGCCCAGGCAGCAGACCGGCAGCAGCGTGAAACGACCGTCGGCGGTGGTTTGACCCAGGCCGATGCCGAGCTTGCTCTGGATCTCGCTGACCACCGACTCGTGGCCGCCGATGTAGCAGACCATGCTGTCGCAGACGCGAATGATGTGACGACCGACTGGCTGACGGAAGATCTGGCTGTAGAACGTCGCCACGCCTTCAACGTCGCTGGCCGGGATGCCGAGGATCTCGCCGATGGCGTAGAGCGCGCCATCAGGCACCCAGCCACGTTCCTTCTGGACGATCTTCAGGGCTTCGATCGACGCCGCGCGCGGGTCTTCGTAGTGATGCAGCTCGTGCTCGATGGCCGAGCGCTCGGTTTCGCTCAGGGCGAAACGGTCTGTCTGGATAAGCGTGCTATTCATGCTTAGCGGTCCACGTCGGCCATAACGAAATCGATGCTACCCAGGTACGCGATCAAGTCCGCGACCATGCTGCCTTTGATCACCGAAGGGATCTGCTGCAAGTGCGGGAAGCTTGGGGTGCGAATCCGGGTGCGGTAGCTCATGGTGCCGCCATCGCTCGTCAGGTAATAACTGTTGATACCCTTGGTCGCTTCAATCATCTGGAAGGATTCGTTGGCCGGCATGACCGGACCCCACGAAACTTGCAGGAAGTGCGTGATCAGGGTTTCGATGTGCTGCAGCGTGCGCTCTTTAGGCGGCGGCGTGGTCAGCGGGTGATCCGCCTTGTACGGGCCTTCCGGCATGTTGCGCAGGCACTGGTCGATGATCTTGATGCTCTGGCGCATTTCTTCGACGCGCACGATGCAACGGTCGTAGGCATCGCCATTGGCCGCCAGCGGCACTTCGAACTCGAAGTTCTCGTAGCCCGAGTACGGACGCGCCTTGCGCAGGTCGAAGTCGCAACCGGTCGAACGCAGGCCTGCACCAGTGACACCCCATTCCAGGGCCTCTTTGGTGTTGTAGGCGGCGACGCCGATGGTCCGGCCACGCAGGATGCTGTTGTCCAATGCGGCTTTCTGGTACTCGTCCAGACGCTTTGGCATCCACTCGACGAAGTCTTTGACCAGTTTTTCCCAGCCGCGCGGCAGGTCGTGGGCGACGCCACCGATGCGATACCAGGCCGGGTGCAGACGGAAACCGGTGATGGCTTCGATCACCGTGTAGGCTTTTTGCCGGTCGGTGAAAGTGAAGAACACCGGGGTCATGGCGCCGACGTCCTGGATGTACGTCCCCAGGAACAGCAGGTGACTGGTGATCCGGAAGAACTCGGCCATCATGATGCGGATGACGTCGACCTTCTCGGGCACCTTGATGCCGGCGAGCTTCTCGACCGAGAGCACGTACGGCAGGTTGTTCATCAC
>JAPLSD010000225.1 GCA_026398835.1 Pseudomonas sp. | reverse complement strand
GCTTTCACCGCTTCGATGGCCACGCGCAGGTTACGCACGTCGTTCATGGCGTCGAAGATGCGGAACACGTCGATGCCATTGACCGCGGCCTTGGCAACGAAAGCTCTGACCACGTCATCGCTGTAGTGGCGATAGCCCAGCAGGTTCTGCCCGCGCAAGAGCATTTGCAGACGGGTGTTAGGCAAGGCCGCACGCAGTTTGCGCAGACGCTCCCACGGGTCTTCTTTCAAAAAGCGCACACAGGCATCGAAAGTCGCGCCGCCCCAGACTTCCAGCGACCAGTAGCCGACTTTGTCGAGCTTGTCGCAGATCGGCAGCATGTCTTCGGTGCGCATGCGGGTCGCCAGCAGCGATTGGTGGGCGTCGCGCAGGATTGTGTCAGTTACAAAGATCTTCTTGGACATTGTTATATTCCTCACAGGCCTGCGTGGGCGGCGATGGCGGCGGCGATGGCCAGGGCCAGCTCTTCGGGTTTGCGCTTGATCGAGTAGTTGGTCAGCTCAGGATGGCTTTCAACGAAGCTGGTGTTGAACTGACCGCTACGGAATTCCGGGTTACGCAGGATTTCCTGGTAATAGGCGGCGGTGGTCTTGACCCCTTGCAGACGCATGTCGTCTAGGGCGCGCAAGCCACGGTCCATCGCTTCTTCCCAGGTCAACGCCCAGACCACCAGTTTCAGGCACATGGAATCGTAGAACGGTGGAATGGTGTAGCCGGTGTAAATCGCCGTGTCGGTACGCACGCCGGGGCCGCCGGGCGCGTAGTAACGGGTGATCTTGCCGAAGCTCGGCAGGAAGTTGTTTTTCGGGTCTTCGGCGTTGATCCGGAATTGCAGCGCGAAACCGCGATGCTGGATATCTTCCTGTTTCACCGAAAGCGGCAGACCGGAAGCGATGCGAATCTGCTCGCGAACGATGTCGATGCCGGTGATTTCTTCGGTGATGGTGTGTTCCACCTGGACCCGGGTATTCATCTCCATGAAGTACACCTCGCCCTCGGCGAGCAGGAACTCCACAGTACCGGCGTTCTCGTAGCCCACGGCCTTGGCTGCGCGCACCGACAGATCGCCGATGTAGGCGCGCTGTTCCGGGGTCAGTTGCGGGCTCGGGGCGATCTCGATCAGCTTCTGGTTGCGACGTTGGATCGAGCAATCGCGTTCGAACAAATGCACCACGTTGCCAAAGCTGTCGCCAAGGATCTGCGCTTCGATGTGCTTGGGATTGACGATGCATTTTTCCAGGAAGACTTCCGCCGACCCAAACGCCTTGGTCGCTTCGGAAATCACCCGTGGGAAAGCCTGTTCCAGTTCTTCACGGCTGTTGCAACGGCGAATACCGCGGCCGCCACCACCGGAAGTGGCTTTGAGCATCACCGGGTAACCGATACGGTCGCCTTCGACCAGCGCTTCGGCGATGTCCGCGACGTTGCCTTCAGTGCCCGGAGTCACCGGCACGCCGGCCTTGATCATGCTGCGGCGCGCTTCGGTCTTGTCGCCCATGCGGCGAATGACTTCCGCCGATGGGCCAATGAATTTGATGCCGCGCTCGACGCAGATGTCTGCCAGCTCGGCGTTTTCCGAGAGGAAACCGTAACCTGGGTGCAGTGCATCGCAACCGGTTTCCACGGCCAGGTTCACCAGCTTGCGCGGGTTCAGGTAACCGGCCAGAGGCTCGGAACCAATGCTGTGGGCTTCATCCGCGCGCTTCACATGCAAGGCATGGCGATCGGCGTCAGAATAGATCGCGACCGAGCGAATGCCCATCTCGGCGCAGGCACGCACGATTCGTACGGCAATTTCCCCACGGTTGGCGATCAGGATCTTTTTTATCACTTGGAGGTTCCCTTGAGCCGATGGCACTGACGACCTGCTAGACCAGGTCGGCGCGTGACTAAATGTTTCAGTTCAGTCGCGTAGTCACACTAGCCCCATCAAGGGATTAACAAAAATCAATAATAATTGGGTCGCTCATAAGTAAAGACTTATAGTTGACTGATCAGTCCCTGGACAGAGTCTTTAAAAATGCGTAAGTCTTTGATGCGTATGACATTGCGCCAACTTCAGATTTTCAATGAGGTCTGCGATTTACGGTCCTACAGCCGCGCGGCTGAGGAAATGTCTCTCACACAACCGGCCGTCAGCCTGCAAATTCGTCAGCTCGAAGAGCTGATTGGTCAGCCTTTGTTCGATTATGTCGGCAAAAAACTCTACATGACTGAGGCTGCCGAAGCCTTGCAACGGGCCAGCCGGGACATTTTCGGGCGCCTGGCAAACCTCGACATGCAGCTGTCGGACATGCAGGGCTCGTTGCAGGGGCAACTGAAGCTGGCAGTGGAGTCCAGCGCCAAGTACTTCGTTCCGCACCTGTTCGCCGCCTTCAAGCGCCTGCATCCGGAGGTCAATCTGCAGCTGATGGTGATCAACAGGGCGCAAGCCATTCGACGCCTGTCGGACAACCGCGACGACCTGGTGATCATGTCCATGGTGCCGCAGGACATGGGCCTTGAGTTTCTGCCATTCCTCAACAACCCGATCATCGCCGTGGCACCGCCGGACCATCCGCTGTGCCACATGGGGCCACTGCGTTTGCAGGATCTGGAGCCCTATACGCTACTGCTGCGTGAGCAAGGCTCGGGCACGCGATTGGCGTGTGAGGAGTATTTCAAGGAAAAGCGCGTGCACTTCTCGCAAACCCTGGAGGTCTCTTCGGCGGAAGCCCAGCGCGAGTGCGTGGTAGCGGGTCTGGGCGTAGCGCTGCTGACGCGCCACGCACTGAACCTTGAGTTGGCCACCGGCACCCTCAAGGAGTTACCGGTGGAGGAGCTGCCGCTGTACCGCAGCTGGTGCGTGGTGCAGGCCAAGGCCAAACGCCTGTCACCGGTGGCGCATGCGTTCCTGGGGTTTATCCGCAGCGAACGGGTGCAGATCAGCGGGCTGGTTGAGCGCTTCGACGGGAAGCTGCCGGCGCTGCCTGCCAATAATTGAGCTCCACCGAATCGGGAAAATCGCCAATCTCGGCGAGCAACTGACGCTGCTCACAACGGTGCTCAATCGCGCGGCGGAATGCCATTCGGCGCTGATCTTCTTGCTGACGGCGGGTTTTGACAGCGCTGTTGCGTTCTTCGTAGGACTGGGCCATTTCGAGTCTCCCAAGACGAGTACGGGAGTTACACGATGAACGCCGGGGATGACCGTTTGGCTGCGCGAGGGTTACAGGGATGTGAAAGTTTACAGTCCGACGCTGTACCCGGTGGAGAGGGCGCAAGCTCCCTCGCCACAAAAAGCTCCACTACTTCAGCAATCGGATCAATCGTCCAGCGCTTTGACCGATTTTGGCGACAGCCGCAAGCTGCGAAGGCTGCGTTTGACGCTTTTGAGGTGGTTGACCAGGCTCGGACCACGGGCCATGGCGACACCCATCGCCAACACATCGATCACCACAAGGTGAGCAATACGCGAGGTCAGCGGCGTGTAGATTTCGGTGTCTTCATGCACGTCGATCGCCAGGTTGACGGTGGACAACTCGGCCAGTGGCGTCTGGCTCGGGCACAAAGTGATCAGCGTCGCGCCGCTTTCGCGGACCAGATTGGCAGTGATCAGCAAATCTTTAGAGCGCCCGGACTGGGAAATACAGATCGCCACGTCGGTAGGCTTCAGCGTCACTGCCGACATCGCCTGCATATGCGGGTCGGAATAAGCCGCGGCGGTCAGCAGCAAACGGAAGAACTTGTGCTGAGCATCCGCCGCTACTGCGCCAGACGCGCCAAAACCGTAGAACTCGACGCGCTGGGCCTGAGACATGGCGGTGACCGCACGTTGCAAGGCCACCGGATCGAGCTTCTCGCGCACTTCCATCAGTGTGTGCAGGGTGGTGTCGAAAATTTTCAGACTGTAATCGGCAACCGAATCGTCTTCATGGATCGCAAATTGCCCGAAGCTCGCGCCCGCCGCCAGGCTTTGCGCCAGTTTCAGCTTCAAGTCCTGAAACCCCGAGCAACCGATGGCGCGACAGAAGCGCACGATGGTCGGCTCGCTGATGCCAACGCTGTGGGCAAGATCGGCCATGGAACTGTGCATCACAGCCGCAGGGTCAAGCAGCACATGATCGGCGACCTTGAGCTCCGACTTGCGTAACAGATGGCGTGATTGGGCGATGTGCTGCAACAGATTCAAAGGGCTGGACTCGTTGTTATTGGCAGATGCCAGGGATGTAGCGCGCTTGTAGTTATACTACATGAATCGGCTTTTTGCCTGCTCAATGCGTAACTGAATTGCCTTGCTACCCCCTATTTTGGCCGGGCGCGCT
>JAPLSD010000007.1 GCA_026398835.1 Pseudomonas sp. | reverse complement strand
GTCGGCTGCCCAAGCGACCGGGTGCAGAACAATATGATCGGCGCCTGTCTGATGGCGCACCCTGCTCTGGTGGCGGATTGCGTGAAGGCGATGCGCGATGCGGTGTCGATTCCGGTGACGGTGAAGCATCGGATCGGGATCAATGGGCGGGACAGTTACGAGGAGTTGTGCGACTTCGTCGGTACGGTTCGGGATGCCGGATGTACGAGTTTTACGGTGCATGCGCGGATTGCGATTCTGGAGGGGTTGTCGCCGAAGGAGAACCGGGACATTCCGCCGTTGCGCTATGACGTGGCGGCGCAGTTGAAGGCGGATTTTCCGGAGTTGGAGATTATTCTCAACGGCGGGATCAAGACGCTGGCGGAGTGTCACGAGCATTTGCAGCGTTTCGACGGGGTGATGCTGGGGCGTGAGGCGTATCACAATCCTTATGTGATGGCTGAGGTGGATCAGCAGTTGTTCGGCAGTACGGCGCCGGTGATTACGCGGGCTGAGGCGTTGGCGCGTTTGCGGCCTTATATTGCCGAGCATCTGGCGGCTGGCGGGTCGATGCACCACATCACCCGGCATGTGCTGGGACTGGGTACGGGTTTCCCGGGTGCACGGCGGTTTCGGCAGTTGTTGTCGGTGGATATCCATAAGGCCAAGGAGCCTTTGGCGTTGCTGGATCAGGCTGCAGAGTTGCTTGAGGGGCGCTAGCGGCCAGGTCAGCTATGCGTGTCTTCATCAATCAAATAGATTGAATCCAATTGTACTGCCACCAAACAGCTACAGAACCGCGAACATTGATTTCCGCAACTCCTTACCATCAAGTAAGGAAAGTCAATAAAATGGAGTGTTTACCATGGCAACCGCCACACTGACCTCGAAAGGACAGATCACCATTCCAGCACGAGTTCGGGCTTCCCTCGGCCTCAACACTGGGGATCGCGTCGAGTTTGTAGCGTTGGGTGATGGCAAATTCGCCATCATGGCAGCCACTCATTCGGCCCGGGATCTCAAAGGACTGATCCGCAAACCCTCCAAAGCAGTCAGCATTGAGGATATGAATCAAGCGATCGCAGCACAAGGGTCCAAAGCCATATGATAGGTCTGGATACCAACGTACTGGTCAGGTATGTCGCTCAGGATGATCCCAAGCAGTCAGCAAAAGCGTCCGAACTCATAGAGTCACTGACGCTGGCCTCGCCAGGCTTTATCACAATGGTCTCGGTAGTCGAGTTGGTCTGGGTGCTCCAGTCATGCTACGACTGCGCTAAAAGCGAGATCATTGTTGTTCTCGAAACGCTGCTGCGGACTCGCGAATTAACGGTCGAAAACACCGAAACTGTCTGGCAGGCTCTGCGCAGCTTCTCGCAAGCCAACGCGGACTTCGCTGATTGCCTGATTGAGCGCAGCGCCAACGCGGCAGGATGCGAATATATCGTCACCTTCGACAGTAAGGCGGCCAAGACCGCAGGTATGCGGCGCCTGACTTGATCAGGCACTTGATTGATGGATCGCGAGCCATCAATTGGTTTGAACCTGTCGGTCAATTTGGCATCGAATTTATCGAGATGACGCCCCGCTATTCAAACACCTGTTTTCAGGTTGTTGCCCCTGGGGCGGTCGTTAAGCATAAGCGCCCTTGAGTGGCTGTCAGCGCTCGGGTAATGTCAACAGACTCACAGGACCAGAGCACGCCCATGACTTCCAAGCTGGATCAACTCAAGCAGTTCACCACCGTTGTTGCCGATACTGGCGATTTTGAAGCTATCGCTCGCGTCAAACCGGTGGATGCCACCACCAACCCTTCGCTGCTGCTCAAGGCTGCGGCCATTCCAGGTTATGCCGAGTTGCTGAATGCCTGCGTCAGCGACTGCAAAGGCGATATCGGTCTGGCCAGTGATCGCTTTGGTGTGGCGGTTGGGAAGGAAATTCTGAAAGTGATTCCTGGCCGTATTTCCACTGAAGTGGATGCGCGCCTTTCGTTCGACGCTGACGCCGTATTGAAGCGTGCGCACCGTCTGATCGAGTTGTATGACAAGGCCGGTATTGGCCGTGAACGCGTACTGATCAAGGTCGCTTCCACCTGGGAAGGCATCCGTGCCGCCGAGCAACTGGAGCGCGAAGGCATCCAGACCAACCTGACCCTGCTGTTCTCCTTCGCCCAAGCGGTTGCCT
>JAPLSD010000035.1 GCA_026398835.1 Pseudomonas sp. | reverse complement strand
GCGTGCCAGAAACTGGCTCTCACACCCCGGCACAGGCTGCCAGCAACTCAGGTGATGAAAGTCCTCCGCCCGGGGTGCAACCACCTCCGGGCGATCCGCGCTGCGCAAAACTACGCCGTCGAGGCGGGGGATGGTCAAGCCTGCGAGGCTGATTGCGACCTGATCACCCGGGCGAATATCCAGCGCCTGCCAGCGCTGCAGTGAGCTGACACTCACGCGTTTGATCTGCCGGTCATCCAGCGCCACCGGTTTGAGTTCCAGCACCGGGGTGATTCGCCCGGTGCGACCGACCTTAAAATGTACTTTGCGCACCTCTGCCAACGTTTGGGCGAAAGGGTATTTCCAGGCCGCGCTCCAATAGGGTGTTTTGGCCTGCCAGCGCTGCGCGGGTGGACGCTGACTCTGGCGCAGTACCACGCCATCGCTGGCAAACGGCAGGGGCGTGCGATACCAGTGCTCGCGCCATTGTTCGGCGTCGGCGAAACCTGTAACCGGTTGGCTGTATTGCGTGCTCTGCACAAAACCCAGCGCCTTCAGGCCCTCCAGTCGTTCGGGCAGGGTGGCCGGGCCCTGCGGCCAGTCCCAGACGAACAATCCAATATCAGAAGCCTCGTGGGCATTGAGTTCCTTGCGCGCCATCAGTCCGGCGACGGTACTGCGGGCGTTGAGGCTGCCAGCCTTGGCCTGCACATGGTCGGTGAGGCGCCAATAGAGTTCGCCTTGAAGCAGCAGGTCCAGCGGCTTAGGCAGTTGTTTGGGAATAGCGTCGATTTTGCGAGCCGAGGCTGTCCAGTCTTGCCCGTGGAGGCCGTCACCGCGGCTGATCGCCTGCTCCAGTTGGCCTTGGCGATATACCAGCGTCACTGCCACACCGTCGACTTTGGGTTGAACCCATACGTCGTTGCGGCTCTTGAGCCAGGTTTCGACGGCTCGGCTGTCGGCGAGTTTTTCCAGGCCGGTATGTGGGATCGGGTGGGCAATCGCACCGCCTGCCGTGAGCAAAGGATTGTTCGGTGGCTCGTTGATCAAGGGGAAACACGCACGCCATTGTGTGAGTTGGGCGCGGGATTGATCGTAAAGCTCGTCGGCGACCAGGGAGCGACCTTGCCGGTGGTAGTTATCGTCCCAGCGATCGATGTGTTGTTGGAGGAAGGTGATTTCGTCCCCAGCGCGGGTGGGCGGCCAATCGGGGCAGGTATTCGCGTTGGCGTTCAGGTAATAGAGGGTCAGCCATAAACCGATTAACAGACGCAGAGTGGGCAGCATCGTGAGCATCCTTGCTCGGGTTGGAGTGCTTAAGGCTAGGTCGGGATTGGCGATGGAGCGGGGCGGGTATTTTGCTGGGTGTGTCGGCTGGCAGATGTCGGGTTTCTGCGGAGTCTATGTTGGTCATCAGACCGCCTTCGCGGGCAAGTCGGATCGCCGCACCGCTCGCTCTACAAGGGGCGAGCAGCGGGCACAAAAAAGCCCCGCAGGGCGAACCGTGCGGGGCTTTTGGTGTAGCTGAAGAGCGATTACAAACCGGCGGCAGCGCGCAGGGCGTCGGCGCGGTCGGTTTTTTCCCAGGTGAACGTAGTGAAGGTGTCGTCGCCGACGGTCTTCACTTCTGGCGTACGACCGAAGTGGCCGTAGGCTGCGGTTTCCTGGTACATCGGGTGCAGCAGGTCGAGCATGGTGGTGATCGCGTATGGACGCAGATCGAAGCACTCGCGGACCAGATTGATGATCTTCTCGTCGCTGATCTTGCCGGTGCCGAAGGTGTTCAACGAGATCGAAGTCGGCTGAGCGACACCGATAGCGTAGGAAACCTGAATCTCGCAACGCTCGGCCAGGCCGGCAGCGACGATGTTCTTGGCCACGTAACGACCGGCGTAAGCGGCGGAGCGGTCAACCTTCGATGGATCTTTACCGGAGAACGCGCCACCACCGTGACGAGCCATGCCGCCGTAGGTGTCGACGATGATCTTGCGACCGGTCAGGCCGCAGTCGCCCACCGGGCCACCGATGATGAAGTTGCCGGTCGGGTTGATGTGGAACTGGGTGTCCTTGTGCAGCAGCTCGGCTGGTAGCGCGTGCTTGACGATCAGCTCCATCACGCCTTCGCGCAGGTCTTTGTAAGACACTTCCGGATTGTGCTGGGTCGACAGAACGACCGCGTCAATGCCCACGACCTTACCGTTTTCGTAACGGCAAGTGACTTGGGATTTGGCGTCCGGACGCAGCCACGGCAGCAGGCCGGATTTGCGGGCTTCAGCCTGGCGCTGTACCAACTGGTGAGAGAAGGTGATCGGCGCTGGCATCAGCACGTCGGTTTCGTTGCTGGCGTAACCGAACATCAGGCCCTGGTCGCCAGCGCCTTGATCTTCTGGCTTGCTGCGGTCAACGCCTTGGGCGATGTCTACCGACTGCTTGCCGATGATGTTCATCACCGCGCAGGTCGCACCGTCGAAGCCGACGTCGGAGCTGTCGTAGCCGATGTCGATGATGACTTTACGGACGATGTCTTCGAGGTCAACCCAGGCCGAAGTGGTGACTTCGCCAGCGATGATCGCTACGCCGGTTTTCACCAGAGTCTCGCACGCCACACGGGCGAACTTGTCTTCAGCAATGATGGCGTCCAGCACCGCATCAGAAATCTGGTCGGCGATTTTGTCCGGATGCCCTTCAGACACGGACTCGGAGGTGAAAAGGGAGTATTCGCTCATCTCGATGTTTCCTGAGTTTACCGATGGTGAGTGTCGCCAGCCGGTCGCTGAAAGTGGCGGACCTGGATCTGGAAACCATTACGTAAGCCTACATAGAGGCTTTCCCCGGGAACGAGTCCCGCAGCGGTGGCCCAACGGGCCAAATCGTCCTGTTCAAAACCCAACCAAAGATCACCGCAGGCCTCCTTGGCCCAACTTTGGTTGTGGCTACACAACTCTGTCACTAACAGGCTACCGCCTGGTTGCAGTAATTTGGCCATGTGCTTGAGCGCATCGGCCGGTGCTGCGAAATGGTGCAGCACCATGTTCAGTACCACGCAATCGGCCTGAAGGCTCACGCCATTCAATGCATCGGCCAGTTGCAGGCTGACATTAGTCAGCGATTCACGTTCACAGACCTGGCGCGCCAGCTCGAGCATTGCCGGGCTGTTGTCCAGTGCCGTGACCTGGCTGAAACGTTGCGCCAGCTCTGGCAGAAAACCGCCATCGCCAGGGCCGACTTCAATGGCTGTGGCGTCGTCGCTGAAACTCAACTTGTCGAGCAGCGCCAGCACGCTTTCGCGGTACTGCGCCAGGCCGGCGATCAAGTCTTGCTGGGCACGAAATTTTTCCGCGACCCGTGAGAAGAAGTCCTGGCTGGCCGCGGCCCGTTGCCCATGGACCTGAGCGATCCGTGACCGCACATCGGCGGGCAGGGTCAGGTTATCCACTTCATCGAGCAGGGCTGCGTGCAGCTTGCCGCCCAACAACGCGGTGTGGGGCAGGGCGCGACGATAGAAAATCGCGTTGCCTTCACGGCGGGTCGCCACCAGGTCAGCCTGGGCCAGCACCTTCAAATGGTGGCTCATGCCGGATTGGCCGATGGCGAAGATCTGCGCCAGCTCCAGCACGCCGAACGAATCGTTGGCCAGCGCGCGCAATACGTTCAGTCGTAACGGATCGCCGCCGGCTTTGCACAGGGCAGCCAGCTCATCGGATTCGTCATGGCGAATGGAAGGCACGCGTAGGTTCATAGGGCTGGCAGTCTAGTGAGGGTCCGAAATCCTCGCAAGAGCAATATCAAAAAGTTTTGATATTGCTCGATAAATGGCACTTCCCGAGGCTGGGTTCACGCTGTAAATGAATAGCAGAATGGTTTCATCAAGAGATTGGGCGGTTATCCACAGGAAAAAGTCGCTTGAGTGACTATCTATCATTGCCCCAAGGCCGTCCGCTGGGGGAAAATGCTCGCCTTTTTTCCGTTTCGTTTTATTCAGCCCCCAGGAGATCAGCGATGCCCAGCCGTCGTGAGCGTGCCAACGCCATTCGTGCCCTCAGCATGGATGCTGTGCAAAAAGCCAACAGCGGCCATCCCGGTGCCCCTATGGGTATGGCGGATATCGCCGAAGTACTTTGGCGTGACTACCTCAAGCACAACCCGAGCAATCCATCGTTCGCCGACCGTGACCGCTTCATCATGTCCAACGGTCACGGCTCGATGTTGATCTACTCGCTGCTGCACCTGACCGGCTACGACCTGTCGATCGATGACCTGAAAAACTTCCGCCAACTGCACAGCCGCACCCCGGGTCACCCGGAATACGGCTACACCCCAGGCGTTGAGACCACCACTGGCCCGTTGGGTCAGGGTCTGGCCAACGCTGTCGGTTTCGCCTTGGCAGAAAAAGTCCTGGCGGCGCAGTTCAACCGTCCTGGCCACAACGTTGTCGACCACCACACCTACGTGTTCCTGGGTGATGGCTGCATGATGGAAGGCATTTCCCACGAAGTCAGCTCCCTGGCCGGTACATTGGGCCTGGGTAAACTGATTGCCTTCTACGATGACAACGGCATCTCCATCGACGGCGAAGTCGAAGGCTGGTTCACCGACGACACCCCCAAGCGTTTCGAAGCCTATAACTGGCAAGTGATCCGCAACGTCGACGGCCATGATCCGGAAGAAATCAAAACCGCGATCGAAACCGCACGCAAAAGCGAGCGTCCGACGCTGATCTGCTGCAAAACCACCATCGGTTTCGGTTCGCCGAACAAGCAAGGCAAGGAAGACTGCCACGGCGCCCCACTGGGCGACGTGGAAATCGCTCTGACCCGCGCTGCCCTGAAGTGGAACTACGGCCCGTTTGAAATCCCGGCTGACATCTATGCCGAGTGGGACGCCAAGGAAACTGGCGCTGCTGCCGAAGCCGAGTGGGACCAGCGTTTCGCGGCTTACTCTGCTGAGTTCCCGGAGCTGGCCAACGAGCTGATCCGTCGTCTGAGCGGCGAACTGCCGGCTGACTTCTCCGAGAAAGCTGCGGCCTACATCGCTGAAGTGGCGGCCAAAGGCGAAACCATCGCCAGCCGTAAAGCCAGCCAGAACGCATTGAATGCTTATGGTCCGCTGCTGCCGGAACTGCTGGGCGGTTCGGCTGACCTGGCCGGTTCCAACCTGACCCTGTGGAAAGGCTGCAAAGGCGTCAGCGCGGAAGACGCCAGCGGCAACTACATGTACTACGGCGTTCGCGAGTTCGGCATGAGCGCGATCATGAACGGCGTGACACTGCACGGCGGTCTGGTGCCTTACGGCGCGACCTTCCTGATGTTCATGGAATACGCCCGCAACGCAGTGCG
>JAPLSD010000502.1 GCA_026398835.1 Pseudomonas sp. | reverse complement strand
TTGCCCAAAATGTCGAACTCGCCAAGGCACTGCTAAGCTGAATCAATCTGCGCCATGTTGGCATTCGAGGAGGTCATATGATTCATTCGATGCTGTATGCCACTGACCTCGGTGTGTACGCCCCTTATGTGATGCAACATGCTCTGGCACTGGCTAGAACGTTCAATGCTGACTTGTATGTCGTTCATGCGGTTGAACCCATGGGGCTGTTCGCCGAGTCGGTGCTACAGACTTATCTCGATGAGCAGGCCTTGGACGAGTGGCACAGTCAGGGTTTGTCCACGGTGATGGCCAACATCGAGCAACGCGTGCTCGACAGCTTTCGCGAAGAGTTGGGGGAGGGGCAGCAGGATCTGGCGCTGATTCAATCGGTCAGAGTGTTTCAGGGCGATCCGTCACAAGTCATTCTCGAACAGGCGCAGAAACTCTCGGTGGATTTGTTGATCGTAGGTAGTCACAGCCATGGCGCTGGAGGGGAAACCCCTTTGGGGAGGACTGCCGCACGGGTGCTGCAGTTGTCTCAGGTGCCGGTGTATATGGTGCCATTGTTGCAGCGTCGGCGGCATAGCGATGTCTGAGGACTGAATCGCAACTTTTGATAAAAAGTTCTAGATTTATTCTCCAAACCATTAATATAGTTATATACCGTCGCTGATGCCCGTGGCGTCTTTCTGCTTTGAGGGATACATATGAAGCTTCAACAATTGCGCTACATCTGGGAAGTGGCGCACCACGACCTCAACGTCTCCGCTACAGCCCAAAGCCTTTACACCTCGCAACCGGGTATCAGCAAACAGATCCGCCTGCTCGAGGACGAATTGGGCGTCGAGGTTTTCGCACGCAGCGGCAAGCACCTGACGCGAGTCACCCCGGCCGGTGAGCGAATCATCACTACGGCTGGCGAAATCCTGCGCAAGGTGGAGAGCATCAAGCAGATCGCCCAGGAGTTCTCCAACGAGAAGAAAGGCACCCTGTCGATTGCCACCACTCACACCCAGGCACGTTATGCGCTGCCACCGGTCATCAGCAGCTTCATCAAGCAATACCCGGACGTCGCCTTGCACATGCATCAGGGCTCACCGATGCAGATCGCCGAAATGGCCGCCGACGGCACCGTGGATTTTGCCATCGCCACCGAAGCACTGGAGCTGTTCGGTGATCTGGTGATGATGCCGTGCTATCGCTGGAACCGTTGTGTGGTCGTTCCTCAAGGTCACCCGCTGACCAAGCTGCCGAAGCTGACCCTGGAAACCCTGGCTGAATACCCGATCGTAACCTACGTGTTCGGCTTCACCGGTCGTTCGAAGCTCGACGAAGCCTTCAGCCATCGCGGTCTGACACCGAAAGTGGTGTTCACTGCCGCTGACGCCGACGTGATCAAGACCTATGTTCGCCTCGGTCTGGGCGTGGGCATCGTTGCCAAAATGGCGGTCGACACCAAGCTCGACAGCGACCTGGTGGTGCTCGATGCCAGCGAACTGTTTGAGTCCAGCGTCACCAAGATCGGTTTCCGTCGTGGCACGTTCCTGCGTGGTTTCATGTGCGACTTCATCGAAAAGTTCGCCCCGCACCTGACGCGCGAAGTCATGGCCAAGGCCATCCAGTGCCACAACAAGCAGGAACTGGAAGAGCTGTTCGACGGCGTCGAGTTACCGGTTCACTAAGACCCTAGCCGACTCACTTCGCCTCGGTGACAGCAAACTGTTGCCGAGTGCCCGCCACATTGATCTCGACCTCATCACCTTCGAATTTGCCCAGCAGGCTTTTGCCCAGCGGCGAGCGTGGGGTAATGACGGTAATCAGTTGCCCCACCAGGTAAACCTTCAGTCCGGCCGCATCAGGCCCCAAAAACAGCCATTGCTGATTACCGTTGTCGTCTGCAAGACCCAGCAGTGTGCCGATCTGGATGCCTTGCTGCTCGTCATACGGACGCAGGGTCAGGTTTTGGCAAAGCACCAATGCCTGTCTGATTTCTTCCACCCGCTTGGCCTGACCAGCCGCCAGATAGGAGGCCTCCAGGCCCAGGGTGTCGTACTTGTTCTCGGCGATGTTTTCTTCGTGGGTCGCGGTTTCGTAGGCGGTCTGCGC
>JAPLSD010000211.1 GCA_026398835.1 Pseudomonas sp. | reverse complement strand
GACAGGGCCGCGCTACGAGCTATTCTCCATGCTTGCCCAAGCCGCTATGCACGACATGGGCATCGCATTGATTCCACCGTTCCTGATTCAGCGTGAGTTGGCGGAGAAGCGCCTGGTGATCGCCAACCATCAGGCTCTGTCCAGCATCAAGGCGTATTACCTGATGATTCCTGACCGAAAAGTCGAATCGGCCTCTTTGCGGGCCTTCCGCGATTGGCTGGTGGACCAGGCGCAGAGCTACAGCCTAGAGGAATAGGGGCTATCGGCACTAACTGACCCGGTAGTCAGCAATTTAAAATCACTACAGATATAACTATATGTCGCATTTAAAGAAACTGTATTGCCAAGGAGAACAATCGTGCCATAAGCACCCAAACACGTGGCTTCTAGCGGCTATTTCGAAGCAATGCCGCCTCATTCACAGCGCCGATGCGTAAATTCTTGAATTTCACTAAAAATCCATACAAGGCACGGCTTACAAGGGATCTAGCCATACTGTTGCGACATTCGGTCACAGGGTGACTTGTAGTTAATTTTCCGTCACCCGTCATAATCCCTTGAAGGGCACAAAGTTCGCCTGCAAAATGCCGCGCCCCGCCTTATTACCGCGGGGTCGTGCTGATCGGCCGCCCCAGTAGCACCATCCGGAGTGCGCTGGCCTTCTTATAAAGATCAAAAGCAATAAGATGATCATGCAGGAGATTTGACGTGCACATTGGTGTTCCTCTCGAAACCCAGACCGGTGAAACGCGGGTTGCCGCAACGCCGGAAACCATCAAGAAGCTGATCGGCCAGGGTCATAAAGTCACTGTGCAAAGCGGCGCCGGCATTAACGCCAGCGTTGTCGACAGTGCCTATGAAGCGGTGGGTGCGGCCATTGGCAGTGCCAACGATGCGTTTGGTGCAGAGCTGATTCTCAAGGTTGTCGCCCCAAGCGACAGTGAGCTGGCGCTGATCAAACGCGGCACCGTACTGGTGGGCATGCTCAATCCGTTCAGCAATGAAACCATTGCCAAACTGGCGGAGTGCGGCATTACTGCTTTCGCCCTCGAAGCCGCGCCGCGCACTTCCCGCGCCCAAAGTCTTGATGTGCTGTCCTCCCAGGCCAACATTGCCGGCTATAAAGCCGTGCTGCTGGCTGCTCATCACTATCCGCGCTTCATGCCGATGCTGATGACCGCTGCGGGCACCGTGAAAGCGGCCCGGGTACTGATTCTCGGCGCTGGTGTTGCCGGTTTGCAGGCGATCGCTACCGCCAAGCGTCTGGGCGCGGTGATCGAGGCCTCGGACGTACGTCCGGCGGTGAAGGAACAGATCGAATCCCTCGGCGCCAAGTTCGTCGACGTCCCCTACGAGACCGATGAAGAACGCGAATGCGCCGTCGGTGTTGGCGGTTACGCGCGGCCGATGCCCGCCAGCTGGATGCAGCGTCAAGCGCTGGCGGTGCACGAGCGCGCCAAGCAGGCAGACATCGTCATTACTACCGCGCTGATCCCGGGCCGCAAGGCGCCGGTACTGCTGAGTGCCGAAACTGTCGCCCAGATGAAACCCGGCTCGGTCGTGATCGACCTCGCCGCTGCCCAAGGCGGCAACTGCCCGCTGACCGTGGCCGATCAGGTTGTGGTTCAGAACGGTGTAACCATCGTTGGCCCAACCAACCTGGCCGGCGCAGTCGCGGCTGACGCCTCGGCGCTGTATGCACGCAACCTGCTGGACTTCCTGAAGCTGGTCTTCACCCCGGAAGGGCAGTTCCAGATCAACCTCGAAGACGACATCGTCGCCGCGTGCCTGATGTGCCGCGACGGCCAAGTCATCCGCAAAAACGCCTAAGCAGGGATTCAGACGATGGAAGAGCTTATCTCCCCCGGTATCTACAACCTGATCATCTTCGTGCTG
>JAPLSD010000331.1 GCA_026398835.1 Pseudomonas sp. | reverse complement strand
GCGCGGGTCAATCTGCATTTGGCCAAAAGCCTCGATGCCGACGTGATTCTGGTCTCGGCACCGGAAAACGAAGTACTGACTGAACTCTCCGGCCGGGTGGAGTTGCAGGCGCAATTGTTCGGTGGGCCGAAAGACCCGAAAGTGCTGGGCGTAATCCTCAACAAGGTCAAGACCGACGAAAGCATGGAGGCCTTCGCCTCGCGCCTGAAGGAGCACTCGCCGTTGTTGCGCAGTGGTGACTTCCGTCTGCTCGGCTGCATCCCGTTTCAACCGGAACTGAACGCGCCGCGCACCCGCGATGTGGCCGATCTGATGGGCGCTCAGGTGCTCAACGCCGGCGACTACGAAACCCGGCGCATGACCAAAATCATCATCTGCGCCCGGACCGTGCGCAACACGGTCGAGTTGCTCAAGCCCGGCGTGCTGGTGGTGACCCCCGGCGATCGCGACGACATCATCCTCGCCGTCAGCCTCGCGGCCATGAATGGCGTGCCGCTGGCCGGCCTGTTGCTGACCAGCGACACCCTGCCCGACCCGCGCATCATGGATCTGTGCCGTGGCGCCTTGCAGGCTGGCCTGCCGGTGTTGTCGGTGAGCACCGGTTCCTACGACACCGCCAATCAGTTGAACGGCTTGAACAAGGAAATCCCGATCGATGACCGCGAGCGCGCGGAAATCATCACCGATTTCGTCGCCAGTCACCTGGATGCGAAATGGCTGCATCAACGCTGCGGCACGCCACGGGAAATGCGCCTGACCCCGGCGGTGTTCCGTTATCAATTGATCCAGCGCGCCCAGGCCGCCAACAAACGCATTGTTCTACCAGAAGGCAGCGACCCTCTGACCGTGCAGGCCGCGGCCATCTGCCAGGCTCGCGGCATTGCCCGTTGCGTGCTGCTGGCCAAGCCCGACGATGTGCAAGCGGTGGCCCGCGCCCAAGGCATCGAGTTACCGGAAGGCCTGGAGATTCTCGACCCGGACCTGATTCGTCAGCGCTATGTCGAGCCGATGGTGGCCCTGCGCAAAACCAAAAGCCTCAACGCGCCTATGGCCGAGCAACAACTGGAAGACACCGTGGTGATCGGCACCATGATGCTGGCGCTGGACGAAGTTGATGGCCTGGTCTCCGGGGTCATTCACTCCACCGCCAATACCATCCGCCCGGCCTTGCAGCTTATTAAAACGGCG
>JAPLSD010000682.1 GCA_026398835.1 Pseudomonas sp. | reverse complement strand
TGGCCCTTGAAGATTCCGCCGGTGGAGTGGAGCGGACGTTTCATTTTGAAGCGGTTTGCCCAGATATCGGGTTCCCGGCTCAAGCGTGGCCCCGAGGACGAGCCGATTGGCCTGGCCCTGGAAGGTATGCGTTGGTACGGTTTGTTCGGTCGTTTTGGCGATGCCGATAAAGATTGGTGGGCGGGGCTGGCCGAGGTTCAGGTGCCCGTTCTGGCGGTGAGTGCAGCAGGTGATCATCAAGACCCGACGTGGGCCTGCCGTAAACTCTTCGATCAGTTTGGCTGCGAACAAAAGCAGTTTATTTGTCTGGGACATGAACAGGGCTTTAGCGACAATTTCGGCCATGTCGAGATGCTGGTCAGCAAAAGTGCCCAGACGCAAGTCTGGCCGTTGGTGGAGCGCTGGTTGAGCGATCAGGGAACGCCATTGCTGACTCAAGAGTCGAATCTGGCCGCTGCAGTCTGAGTCAGCCGCTCTAACAAGGGCATTTCGCTCTGGTCGACTAACGGCTAAGATATGACGCATTGGGCTGTTTTGGTCACTTTCAGTTACTGAGTCAGCATTTATGTTCGTAGCGCTTGAGCGTTTGATCAATCTGGAAGAAGGTTACCGACGAACTTTCCAGGTCGGCGGACGTAGCGTGCTGTTGCTGGTGCTGGATAATCAGCCATTACTGTTCGAAGACAGCTGCCCCCATCAAGGTGCGCCGCTGTCGGCGGGCACGCTGAGCGGCAATGTGCTGCGCTGCATGCGCCATGGCATTGAGTTTCAATTGCCTAGCGGGCGTGCCTTGCAGTCGTCCTGTCCGGGCTTGAATAGGCTGAAACTGGTTTATGATGGTGACCGCATTGGTGTCGACGTCTAAGCTCAAGCCTTGAATATCCGCCGCCGGAGCTCGTTTTATTAGCGTAACCCGTGCGATTTTCGACGTTCTCTATCGTGTTTTTTCCCTTACAGGAGTTTCTCGATGAACCATTACCTTACTCCCGATCTGTGCGATGCCTACCCGGAACTGGTACAGGTGCTCGAACCGATGTTCAGCAATTTTGGCGGTCGTGATTCCTTCGGCGGCGAAATCGTGACCATCAAGTGCTTCGAAGACAACTCGCTGGTCAAGGAGCAGGTCGAACTCAAAGGGAATGGCAAGGTGTTGGTGGTCGATGGCGGTGGTTCGCTGCGCTGTGCGCTATTGGGCGACATGCTGGCCGAGAAAGCCGCGAAAAACGGTTGGGAAGGGCTAGTGATCTACGGCTGCATCCGTGATGTCGACGTCATTGCACAAACCGATCTGGGTGTACAGGCCCTCGCCAGTCACCCGATGAAGACCGACAAGCGCGGCATTGGTGATCTCAACGTTGCTGTGACCTTTGCCGGCGTGACGTTTCGTCCTGGCGAGTACGTCTATGCGGATAATAACGGCGTGATCATCTCGCCAAGTCCGCTGAAGATGCCTGAATAAAGCGTCGAACAGCCGTCGATTTTCAAGATAGGGGTGAAGATGTTCGAGGAAGAAAACGCGCAGTGGGGGCTGGTTCATGCCCTAGTGCTGGATGGTAAAGGCGGTGCGCGTTCAATAGCCCGGACTGAATTGGATGACCTGCAACTGCTATCCCACGAAAGCCTCTGGCTGCACTGGGATCGCAGTCACCCGCAAACCCAGACCTGGCTGCGTAAATCCAGTGGTCTGAGCGAGTTCAGCTGCGATCTGTTGCTTGAAGAAAATACTCGACCGCGTCTGCTGGCGTTGCCGGATAGCGAGCTGCTGCTGTTTTTGCGCGGGATTAACCTCAATCCTGGCGCCGAGCCGGAAGACATGGTCTCGGTACGGATCTTCGCTTCCGCTCAACGGGTCATTTCACTGCGCTTGCGCCCCTTGCGGGCCACTGATGAGCTGCTGGTACAGCTGGCTGAAGGCAAAGGACCGAAAACCGCCTCAGAACTGATCCTTTATATGGCTCAGTACCTGACGCACAAGGTCCAGGATCTGGTCGGCGATCTCTCGGAAATCGTCGACGATGAAGAAGAAAAGCTGGATTCCGACGAGCGGTATGCTCCGGAGCATGGATCCGTTTTGCAGATCCGTCGGCGGGCTGCCGGGCTGAAGCGTTTCCTCGCTCCGCAACGGGATATTTTCGGTCAGCTTTCCCGGATCAAATTACCGTGGTTCGTCGATGACGATGGCGACTACTGGAACGAATTGAACAACAGCCTGACGCGCTACCTGGAAGAGCTGGAATTGACCAGAGAGCGCGTGGGGCTTGTGCTGGAGACCGATGACCGGCGTCTGAACGTGCGGATGAATCGCACGATGTACCGCTTCGGAATCATCACCGGGATCTTTCTGCCGATGAGTTTTCTGACCGGTTTGCTGGGGATAAATGTCGGTGGAGTGCCCTTCTCAGGGAACCCATATGGCTTCCTCATTGCCTGCCTGATGATGGTTTCCGTGGCTCTGGGTCAATGGTGGTTATTCCGACGTTTGCGCTGGGTCTGATGTTTGCGCATGTGACCCGAGGAAATTTGATCGCGTCTTTCACAGACATCTCGAGAGGTGCGTATGCACGATCCGTTCGAACAGTCTTTGCGTGACATGCTTAATGCGACGCCGTCCAACCGTGACGACGATGCTTGCCTGGGCCGCGTACTGAAAACCGCCAACCGCCAGGTGGGCGCGGGTGATCTGTTCAGCTTGCTGGGGCGTTGGCTGCCGGCGTTGATGATTGCTCTCAATAACGGCTCGGCCCATGTCTCGCCGGTTTCCCGTCTTAAACCTTCTGCTCGCACTGCTGCTGATAAGGCTGACTGAATATGGAAATTGATCTCTGGACTCAGAGCCTCATCACTGCGATGACTGCGTTGTGGACCAAGGTAGCGAATTTCATTCCTAACCTGTT
>JAPLSD010000123.1 GCA_026398835.1 Pseudomonas sp. | reverse complement strand
CCGGTGAAAGTACCGACTTCCAGCAAGCGCCTGGCACCGGTCAGCTTGACCAATAGCGCGAGGAACTGGCCCTGCTCGGGCGCCACCTGCCAGCGGGCCATGGGCAACGCCTGGGTTTCCTCACGTAAACGGCGCAACAACGGCGTCTCGCGCAGGGAAACATCCAGCAGGTAGCTGTAGAGGGAATCGTCGAGATTGAGAGTGCGAGCGGTCATGACAACCTCTGCAAGCTGTGGCCTAAGGGTTGTGCGCCAGACGTTCCGGCTGCAATACCCGCTTGGCGCTGAGATAGGCTCTCTGCCAGTAGGCTTTGGACAGGCTATCCAGCTTCACCGTTCCGCCGGTGGCCGGCGCGTGAACAAATCGACCTTCGCCGACATAGATCCCGGCGTGGCTGACTTGCGAGCCGCCATTGGTGGCGAAAAAAATCAGGTCACCGGTCTGTAGTGCGTTTTGGTCGACATCCTGCGCACTCATGCCGATCATCTCATGGGTCGAACGCGGTAGCGTGACACCGGCCACATCGCGATAAACATAACCGATCAAGCCGCTGCAATCGAAACCCGAATCCGGCGTATTACCACCCCAACGATACGGCGTCCCCACCAGGCCCAACGCACGGAAAAGCACGTCTTCGGCCGCAGGCGAAAAGGTTTGGGGGGAAACGAAAACAGGCGTCCGAATCACCGGAGCAGGCGGCGGAGTACGGCTGGCGCAAGCACTAAGCAGTGCAGCGAACACGAGAAGTGCGAGGCGGGCCGACGTCGACATATGCAGAACAATCCTGATCCGGATGCGGCTTTCTCTGCCGTGAGGCTGAAAACAAAACCGCGTAAGCAGGGCTTACGCGGTTAGTTGTTCAACAATATGTCAGGATTCTAGCGTCTACGCGTCAAACTTCAAGTAAGACTTTAAGTTGGCCTTACAAATAGCCTGATTACTGGCGAGCCATGACTGTGGTCGGGGCCATTGCGAGAGCACGCTTGGCTTCGATGAAGGTCTTGCTCCAGTAGCTATCACCCAGGCTATCGACTCGAACACCACCGCTACGGCGGCTGCTGGAGTGGATGAACTGGTCATCACCGAGGTAGATCCCGGCGTGGCTGACACGGCCACGGCCATTGGTGCTGAAGAACAGCAGGTCACCTGGTTTGAGATTGTTGCGAGCGACCAGCGGTGCATTCACGTTGATCATTTCGCGAGTGGAACGCGGCAAATTCACGCCGGCCTCTTCACGAAACAGATAACCGATGAAACCACTGCAATCGAAGCCTGCCTCGGAGGTGCCGCCAAAACGGTAACGGGTACCGATCAGGGACATGCCGCGTTCGAGGATGCTGTCGGCCAGAACAGGCAGCTGATAAGGCTTGTTACCAGCGAAATCGGCCAGTTCTTTTTCGGTTGCCAGCTCTTCCTGGTAAATAGCGGAAGACTGGGCAGTAACAGAGTTTTTAACCTGTTGTTGTTGCTCTTGCTGAGACACTGGAGAGTGAGCAGCGCAACCAAACAACAGGGTGACGAGTGCGAGAGGCACGAGGGGTGCGAAGCGCTTTAGCATGGGCACGACCGTGGCTGAGAGTTCTAAAGAAGCCGAGACTATGCCTTCTATCATCCTCATTTGCAAATTCAATCGATGCAAATGTGACTTCTCGGTTTCTCGTTTACATCTAAGGCCTTAAGCCCAATATAAACGCTCGCGCGCCCTGGAAGCATCCTCGACGCGGGCTTTGTGGCGCCTGAAAAGTGCCGAAAAAGCGCTGCAGGCCTTGGTTTTACCAGCCCAGGGTTTCTTTCAGAAAGGGAATGGTCAGCTTGCGTTGCGCCTGCAACGAAGCCTGGTCGAGGCGCTCGAGCAGCTCGAACAACGCACTCATACTGCGGGTGCCGCGAGTGAGGATAAAGTGCCCGACTTCATCGGTCAGGTGCAGACCGCGACGCGAAGCACGCAATTGCAGAGCACGCAGCTTGTCCTCATCGGACAGCGGACGCATCTGGAAAATCAACGCCAGAGTCAGGCGTGACTTCAAGTCTGCCAGCTTCACCGGCAATTCACGTGGAGAGGTTGAAGCGGCAATCAGCAGACGCCGACCGCTGTCACGCAAACGGTTGAACAGATGGAACAGCGCTTCTTCCCAGTCTGCCCGCCCCGCTACCGCCTGCAGATCATCCAGGCAAACCAGTTCGTACTGCTCAAGGTTGTCGAGGATTTCGATACCGCGATCCAGCAGCTCCGCCAACGGCAGGTACACCGCCGGCTCACCCATCTGCTCAAACCGCAAGCATGCGGCTTGCAGCAAATGCGTACGCCCCACGCCGTCCTTGCCCCAGAGGTAGATCAGGCTTTCGGTCCAGCCGGCGTCGGCTTCGCAAAGCCGCTCGACATAGCCGAGTGCAGCGGCATTGGCGCCTGGGTAGTAGTTGATAAAGGTGGCGTCATCACGCAGACGCACACCTAGGGGCAGCTGAATCGGTTTCATGCTGACTGAACAGTTCCAAACGAACCGTTAGTGGCCTCTGTGTAAAGTTTGCAAAGTTTATACCCGTGACGCCGGGCGCACAATGCAACAGACCATAAGCAAAATCAAAGGTTTGCGTTAACTTGCAGGAATCAGCGGGGTTTGTTTGCCCGCGTTTGTGACAGCTGCAAGAGCAGCCAGGGCAAACCCGGCACTGAGCCGGACCGCCCTGGGCAACAAATCAGAAGCCCTTATAAATCAAGATCATCCACGCCACTGTAGATATCCGAGTCCTTGTACAAATCGTGCACATGGCGCACCAGCACCATGATCACCGCCGCTACAGGCAATGCCAGCAGGATCCCGGTAAAGCCAAAGAGCTCGCCGCCCGCCAGAATGGCAAAGATCACCGCCACCGGGTGCAGACCGATCCGGTCTCCCACCAGCAACGGGGTCAATACCATGCCTTCCAGCGCCTGACCGACCATGAACACCGCAACGATGCCGATCATGGGATACAGGTCGCCACCAAATTGGAACAGGCCGGCCACAAGGGCCGCACCAATCCCGATAACGAAGCCCATATACGGCACGATGGCCGCCAGACCGGCAATCAGACCGATCAACAGCCCCAACTCCAGCCCGACCAACATCAAGCCTGCCGCATAGATCACACCCAACGCCAGCATCACCAGCAACTGACCACGAACAAAGGCCCCGAGCACTTCGTGGCACTCGCCGGCCAATGACATCACGCGCTCTTCACGATCGCGAGGCAGCAGGCCGCGGATCTTCGCCATCATCAGGTCCCAGTCCCGCAGCAAATAGAAAGTCACCACAGGGATCAACACCAGGTTGGCCAGCCAGCCAATCAATGCGAGGCTGGAAGCCGTTGCATGGCTCAGCACCACGCCGACAATGTCAGTAGTCTGGCCCATGTGCTCGCTGATGGCAGCCTTGACCTTGTCGAATTTCCAGAAGCCTTCTGCAAAGCCCAGCTTCGACTGCGCCCAAGGCATCGCCGTGTGCTGCAGCCAATCGAGCATTTGCGGCGCCAGTTCATACAACCGGAACAGCTGCTTGGCTAGCATCGGTACCAGAACCAGCAACAGCGTCATGACGATCACGGTAAACAACGCGAACACCGCCACTACGCCCCAGGTTCGCGAGAGACCGAGCTTTTCCAGCCGGTCCACCAGCGGGTCGAACAGATAGGCCAGCAGCAGCGCCACCAGGAACGGCGTGAGAATTGGATGCAACAGGTACACAAACGCGCACAGCAGGACGATCCCACCCAACCATACCCAACGACGCGTATCAGCCATGAACCACTCCAGCTTCTATATAAGGAAAGAACCACTTACCAACGGAAACGCAATTGCGCCATCGGTGCAGGTGCAGTAACCGGCGCTGCGCCTTGTGCCACCGGTTGAGCAGGCGCGACCGCCGCACCCGCGGGAACCTCTTGCAACTTCGCCAACCCCAACTGCGCTCGCAATTGCTCAGCGCTGCCATTGACCCGGTAAATGGCTCGGTCGCCCTCGACACGTTGCAATTTCGCACCAAACGGCTCAAGTAAATGCCCAAGCGTCGCATAGCGTTCCAGAGTCATGCCTTGCACTTCCAGTAGCTGCTCGGTCGACACTCCCGCCTTGGCAACGAAGCGTGGCGCCAGCTTCTGACTGACGGCCAGCAAGACCGCATCGGCCAGGGCCGCGGTATCGGCGCCCTGCACACTGCCCTGCTCACGCTGATCGCCCAGCCACAAACGCCACTTGGCCTGCCACTGTCCGCCCTCCTCGCGGGCATGTACCGCCAGCAAGGCGTCAGTGGCGTAGCGTTGTGAAGCCGCACGCAGCGGCGCCGGATCGGTTCCTTCAAGATTCGGGGCAGTAGCGACAATCTGCTCACTCAGGTCACCCATCGGCAAATGCAACGGCAAACCACGGTGCTGGGCGGCACGACGCAGCAGCACTGCGCTGGCCTGACCGTCGCCTACCAGGCTTGAGCCTTCAGCCGAATCGTTCAGCCACCAACCGAGAATCGATGGGCGATTGCTACCCCACAACGCCAGCCCGGCCTGACGCAATGCGCGGTCAGTGCTGACCGGATCGAAATCGACTTTCAGGCTTTCAGGTGGCCCGGCGTCATAGCCGTATTGGCTGATGATCTGCTGCGGATCCTTGCGAATAGCCGCCAGCCCCGGGCTCTGTGCTGCTTTGGCGTCACCGGTCATACGCAGCACCAGGGTATCCAGGGCCTTTTGCGTGGCTTGATCGCGCGCCTCAGGGGTTTGGCCGCTGACCGGTTCGCGCACTTGGTACAAACCATTGAGGGTTTCGGCATGACTCGCCAGGCTGACAAATGACAAACAGCCAACAATTAGAAATTTACACAGACGCATGGAAGATTCCCGACGGCTAAAAGCGGAGACCGCATGAACACAATTGAGCAAGGCTGTGACCACACGCCTAAGCAAAATATTCACACGACCTTGGTAAGTTTTCGTACTGTCATAACGATAGTCGGTTAAAGGCTATACCTTATACAGCCATGGGCGAGGCGACCAATACGCGCAATAATGGTTTTTTTAACGTGATATGTCCCTGCCCGTCGGCCTGAGGATGGCCGCTGCCCCTCAAGCCTGATAAAATCGCGCGCCTTCGCAGACCGGCAACAGCTGGGCACCCTGAAATTCTCGCGCAGTAAACGCGCATTGGTTTTTTCAGCGGTCTCACTGGACTCGGTCGATACCCCTGAATCCCCCCTAAAGGCCTGGATCATGAGCAAGCAACCCTCCCTGAGCTACAAGGACGCCGGTGTAGACATCGACGCCGGTGAAGCATTGGTCGAACGCATCAAGAGCGTCGCCAAGCGCACTGCGCGCCCGGAAGTCATGGGCGGCCTGGGCGGTTTTGGCGCCCTCTGCGAAATCCCGGCCGGCTACAAACAACCGGTTCTGGTCTCCGGCACCGACGGCGTCGGCACCAAGCTGCGCCTGGCGCTGAATCTGAATAAACACGACAGCATCGGCATCGACCTGGTCGCCATGTGCGTCAACGATCTGGTGGTGTGCGGCGCAGAGCCGCTGTTCTTCCTCGATTATTACGCCACCGGCAAACTGAATGTCGAAACCGCTACCCAGGTAGTGACCGGCATCGGCGCTGGCTGCGAATTGTCTGGTTGCTCGCTGGTCGGCGGCGAAACCGCTGAAATGCCTGGCATGTACGAAGGCGAAGACTACGACCTGGCCGGTTTCTGCGTCGGCGTGGTCGAGAAGTCCGAAATCATCGACGGTTCGAAAGTCGCCGCTGGCGATGCCCTGCTCGCCCTGCCATCTTCCGGTCCGCACTCCAATGGTTACTCGCTGATCCGCAAGATCATCGAAGTCTCCGGCGCCGACATCGAAAACATCCAGCTCGACGGCAAACCGCTGACCGACCTGTTGATGGCCCCGACCCGTATCTATGTGAAGCCGCTGCTCAAGCTGATCAAAGACACTGGCGCCGTCAAAGCCATGGCCCACATCACCGGTGGCGGCTTGCTCGACAACATCCCGCGTGTGCTGCCTAAAGGCGCTCAGGCCGTAGTTGACGTCGCCAGCTGGCAGCGCCCGGCGGTCTTCGACTGGCTGCAAGAGAAAGGCAACGTTGAAGAGGTGGAAATGCACCGCGTACTGAACTGTGGCGTTGGCATGGTGATCTGCGTCGCTCAGGAGCACGTTGAAACGGCCCTGAACGTTCTGCGTGAAGCCGGCGAGCAACCGTGGGTCATCGGCCAGATCGCCACTGCCGCCGAAGGCGCAGCTTCGGTCGAGCTGAAAAACCTCAAGTCGCACTGATGCAAGAGCGGATGCCATCAACCAGTGATGTAGTAGTGCTGCTTTCCGGTACCGGCAGTAACTTGCAGGCACTGATCGACGACAGTCAGGCCGGGGACAACCCGGCCCGCATCCGCGCGGTGATCTCCAACCGCGCTGACGCCTACGGCCTGCAACGTGCCTTCGATGCGGGTATCGAAACCCGCACTCTGGATCACAAGGCTTTCGAGGGCCGCGAGGCCTTCGATGCGGCCTTGATCGAACTGATCGACGCCTTCGAACCCAAGCTTGTCGTCCTTGCCGGATTCATGCGCATCCTCAGCGCTGATTTCGTGCGTCATTACCAGGGCCGCCTGCTGAATATTCATCCTTCGCTGCTACCCAAATACAAAGGGTTACACACTCATCAGCGAGCGTTGGAGGCCGGTGACACTGAGCACGGCTGCAGCGTGCACTTCGTGACCGAGGAACTCGATGGCGGACCACTGGTCGTACAGGCAGTGATCCCGGTAGAGTTAGACGACTCGCCGCAGAGTCTGGCGCAGCGAGTCCACGTCCAGGAGCACCAGATTTATCCGATGGCCGTGCGTTGGTTTGCCGAAGGTCGGTTAACGCTGGGTGAACATGGTGCATTATTGGATGGTCAGTTACTTGCGGCCAGCGGCCACTTGATTCGAATCTAGGAGATTTTATGCGTCGTGCCCTGCTCTTCGCTTGTGCTCTGCTCGCCCTGCCGGTTGTGCAGGCAGCAGACCTTCAACCTTTCTCCGCCAGCTATACCGCCGACTGGAAGCAACTTCCCATGAGCGGTTCGGCCGAGCGCAGCCTGTCGAAAAATGCCAACGGCACCTGGACCTTGAATTTCAAGGCCTCCATGCTGGTCGCCAGCCTGACTGAGGAAAGCACCCTGCGCCTCGACAAGGACACCCTGCTGCCACAGACCTACCACTTTGAACGGGGCGGTCTGGGCAAAGCCAAAAAAATTGACCTGGATTTCGATTGGTCGACCAAAATGGTTACCGGCACCGACCGCGGCGACCCGGTCAAAGTACCACTCAATAGCGGCTTCCTGGACAAGTCCACCTATCAATTGGCCCTGCAGCGTGATGTGGCGGCCGGCAAGAAAAGCATGAGTTATCAGGTGGTCGAAGGTGAAGAGATGGACACCTATGACTTCCGCGTGATCGGCCAAGAGAAAGTCCAGACCAAGGCAGGTTCGGTCGATGCGATCAAGGTCGAGCGTGTCCGCGACCCGACACAGAACAAACGCATCACCGAAATGTGGTTCGCCAAAGACTGGGGCTACATTCTGGTAGCCCTGCGTCAGGTTGAGACCGACGGCAAGGAGTACAACATCATGCTCCTGGACGGCAACGTCAACGGCAAGACTGTCAAAGGCAGCTGATCCGGATCGAATCAAAAGGGCCTCGCTGATGCGGGGCTTTTTTTCGTCTGTGATTAATCGCCGCAGAGTTGATCGTTCCCACTCCTGCGTGGGAACGATCGGCAAACGAGACTATCCCTTCAGAAAACTCGGCAACGTACTACAGCCCAGCGGGCTCGATAACAGCAAAAATACCCCTCCCCCGTCCAACTGCCTCAAGCACGGCAAAGAGAGAGCAAATGAGGAGAAGCACTTAGTTTATCGCCGGCGGTTTGAAAAGAGACACACAGCCTGCCCATGCGTACCCGCAGGCTTCAAATTAAAGAAGAAATACCCAAGAGCGACGACCTGAACACCAAGGACAAAAACGTAAGGGACCACAACTACAACCATGAACAAGTTAGTCAAACACAGTCAGCTAAACAGCTGGGAAAAACATAAAGTCGAATCTCCATTTTTTGCAGCTTGGGTAATTCATGATGCACTGGAAGGGAAAGGATTTGATCGCCTTTGGGGAATTTCGGAATTCGCTGCTGAACACAAAAAATGGCTGAGCAGTGATAGCAGTACACGTCACCGTGAAATAGAGCAGATTCTTGAGTCTCAACGTTGGTATGTGATTCTGGATAGACCGTTCAGCCCCTTATTCCCAAAGCCCCTCTCAACGAAAGACACATATCAAGGAGTCATCTTTGGTGGCGCTAAAACGACTCAGCCAGACTCGGAACTGCCGTACACCCCGCTTTCTCCTCTCACCATGGCACGTTATCTACCTAAAGACGGTTTAACCGTCTTTTTGGGGGGCGCAGGCATGGAGGGGGATTACATACCAAGCCAGATAGAAAAACTGGTGTCCGTCGGCATTGACGGAGCCATTGCTGGAAAACTCACCGAAGGAATTTTTGTCGACGCAGCAGCGGTCATGAAATACCGCTACCCAGCCCGCTCAATCTCTGGCTTTACAGCCACAGGCCCATTCAAAGTCAGTACGGATTGGAGCCTTCAGGCGGCTGGGATCAGTCGACAACTGCCGCAAAACGGCCAGTTCAACTTGATTGGGTATTCATGGGGATCTCTTGTTGCTGCACAGACCGCCCTTTTCTATGCTGAAAAAGGAGAGGTTATTGACAACCTGGTACTCATCGGATCCCCGATATCGCAAGAATTTCTAAGTGAACTGAAAGGAATCAGAGGAATAAAGCGTGTACTGGTCATCGATTTGACCAATAAAGATGACAGAATCTATGCCGGAATGTCCGAAGCAGAGTTAATCGCGAGCCTGTCCAGCTTGAGCGAACAAATGATGGAGTCGCAGCTATCAGGCTCCGGTCAAGGACATTTCTTCTATGGAGTCGCAGGCGAACAGGGGGAGGTTCGGCGACGTCAATTGGCCGAGAGGTTAAAGGTTGAAGGACTCAAGTAGAAACTGGCAGATTTCGGTCATTTTATGTACCGCCTGCGTCCTCGTTTTCCCCTTCAATGTGGCTGAACTCTATATCTATTTCAAATTAGGCGTCTTTGAGCCCTATACCTACATCATGGCTATCCCTCCAGGCGGCGCGTCTTTTTTGCTTGTCCAGACAGCTGTCGCCATTGCGCTATATCGCAGAGCGTGGATCAGGACACATTCGATATTTTTGTTCCTGTGGTTGATCAATATCAGCGTCTTCGGTTTGCTGATCTGGAGCACAGTTCCTGACCAGGCCCTGTAAGAAAAGTATCTGCACGCCGGGATTACCCTCCCCACGAGAGCTGCAACATGACAAACCCCGCCGAAGCGGGGTTTGTTTTTTCTAATCCGTTACCACATCAGATCATCCGGGATCTGATAAGCCGCGTACGGATCATCCTCATCCGGCGCTTCGGTCACCACGTTGAGCTGGACAATACGTTGCGGATCGCGCTCCTGGATCTTCAGCGCCGCCTCACGGGGGATCACCTCGTAACCGCCGCCATGATGGACAATCGCCAGCGAACCATTGCTGAGCTTGTTGCGCATCAAGGTGTTCACCGACAGGCGCTTGACCTTTTTGTCGTCAACGAAGTTGTAGTAATCCTCAGTGGTCAGCTTCGGCAGGCGTGTCACTTCGATCAATTGCTTGATCTGCGCGGCACGGGCTTTTTGCTCGACCTTTTCCTGTTGCTGACGATTGAGCTCCTGGTCGCGCTTGACCTTCTCAGCCAGGGCTTCCTGGGCCAGTCGCTGCTGGGTATCGTCCTGTTCAATCTGGCCTTTGTGAACCAGGCGCTGTTGTTTCTGTTTTTCTTTGCCGACCTGTTTGGCCTGCTTTTGGTTGACCAGCCCTGCTTTGAGCAACTGGTCGCGAAGGGAAAGGCTCATGTACTTACTCACTTAGGCAACGGCTCAGCCGCAGCTGGGCAAATTCTTTTCCTGGCGTTTGGCTTCGCCCCACAAGGCGTCCAACTCTTCGAGGGTGCAATCTTCTATGGGACGGTGGGTATCGCGCAATGCCTGTTCGATAAATCGGAAACGTCGCTCGAATTTGACGTTGGCACCACGCAAGGCGGTTTCCGGATCGACCTTGAGATGCCGGGCCAGATTCACCACGACAAACAGCAGATCACCCACCTCATCGGCGATAGCCGCAGAGTCGTTATCGGCCATGGCTTCGAGCACTTCATCGAGCTCTTCACGAACCTTGTCGATTACCGGCAAGGCGTCAGGCCAGTCGAAACCGACCTGAGCT
>JAPLSD010000304.1 GCA_026398835.1 Pseudomonas sp. | reverse complement strand
TCACTGCTGCCGGCAAACACGGGAACCAGAGTCAGCAAGAGCACCGCGACCACATCCTGGAACAACAGCACACCGATTGCATTCTGGCCGTGGCTGCTGAAAATCTCACCCAGACTGGTCAATTCTTTACTGACGATGGCGGTCGAGGACAATGCCAGGCCAGCCCCGAGCAACAAGGCCGAGGTGGTCGACACGCCAAGCAGCAATAACACGCCCCCCAGCAGTACACCTGAAACCAGCACCTGCAGGCTGCCCAGGCCGAATACCACGCGACGCAACGCGAGCATTTTCGACAGAGAGAACTCAAGTCCCAGGGAAAACAGCAGGAAGACCACGCCCAGCTCAGCCAGATCCGGTAACGCTTCGCTGTCGTTCACCCAGTCAAATGCGGTTGGCCCCACCAGCAGGCCAACGCACAAATAGCCCAACACCGGTGGCAGTTGCAGGCGCCGGAACAGCGCAATCACCACCAGTGACGAGGCGAGGATGATCAACAGATTGGCAAACACAGCAGTCTCCGGTCAGGGGGCTTGGGATAACAGAGCGTAGAGGCAAAAAGGCTGCAAGCATCGCGCAATTGGCTCTGAGGGAGCATGATTTACGTCATTCTTTTGTGGACCTGCCTGATGTCGTCCGCTGCTGGCTATGTCCGGCCAGGCATATCCCTTGGCTCGACGAGGTTTCCTGTCGGGCCTAGAATGAACGCCTATTCCTTGTTGGTCTCTGTGTCATGCCTTCTGAATGCCAGCTGTTCGGTACCCTTGGTTGCCATCTCTGTGAACTTGCCGAAGCCGAAGTCATGCCGTTGGTCGAGCACGGTTTGGTGGTAGAGCTGGTCGACATTGCCGAAAACGAAGCCTGCTTCGACAGCTACGAGTTACGTATCCCGGTCCTGCGACGCATAGATACCGGTGCCGAACTGGATTGGCCCTTCGATTCCGAGCAGGTTGTGGCTTTTCTGCGTTAGCGACAGGCTTTCCACCTGTCGCTCCTTCTGTAATCCGTTGGCGAGAGACGTAATATTCGGTTACTGTATGTCTATACAGCTATCGAGTGTTCTGCCATGTCTCTCGCCTGGCGAAACAAGAAAACAGAGGGATCTACCATGGTCAATGTCGAACAATTGAAGAGCAGCGTGAACCGGATGTCCGCTGACGTCGTCCGCGAGGCTGTGCTCGAATTGCGTCTGGATGGGCTGGTCACCGAAGGCAAAACCCCCTTCAACAAGTTGCATTTCAATACCTGCTTCGCCGAAATCGAAGCCTTGTTTCAGCGTGCCGGTTACCACCGCCAACTGGATGTCGTGGGTTATCAAGGTTTGCTGTACGCGCTTTATGATCCCGCTCGCTGGGAGGCTGTCGATGTGCTGCGCTGGCTCAAAGAGTTTACCGAAGCAGCGGCGCAGCCTGCCTGATGGCCGTGAGTTGTCTGTGATGCAATCTCTCCTAGGCTCGCCCGGGTCCTTGTTGGATAATGCCGGCCTGCACCAATGGCCTGAGCCCCTGTATGTCTACGTCATCTTTTAGCGCTGCACACAATCAAGCGAGCACCTTGTATTTGCCTCCGGGCTCATGGTCGACCGTGCTCGATTGCCTGTGTGAACACTTCAGCGCCATCGACCGCGAGCAGTGGCTGGACCGGATCGCTCGTGGGCGTGTGCTTGACGGGAACGGTGTGGCGATTGCCATTGGTTTGCCTTACAAGGAAGGCCTGCGGATACATTATTTTCGTGAGGTCCCTGACGAAAAGCCGATCCCGGTGCTGGAATCGATTCTTTATGCCGATGAGCATCTGGTCGTAGCCGACAAACCACACTTTCTGCCAGTCACCCCGGCGGGAGAGTATGTCGAACAGACCTTGCTGCGACGCCTGATCCGTCGCCTGGACAACCCGCATCTGGTGCCGTTGCATCGAATCGATCGGCATACGGCGGGGCTTGTGTTGTTTTCGGCCAATCCAGAGAGCCGTTCGGCTTATCAGTCGTTGTTCCCCACCCGCAAAATCGAAAAGCGCTATGAGGCTATCGCCCGAGCGTTGCCTGAGCTGTCATTTCCGCTGGTGCACAAAAGCCGACTGGTCGATGGCGAGCCCTTCTTCCGCATGCAGGAAGGAGAGGGTGTCAGCAACACCGAAACCGCTGTCGCGGTCAGCGAGAAAAACGGCGAGCTTTGGCGCTATGCGTTGTCTCCCGTTACAGGCAAAAAGCACCAGTTGCGGGTACACATGAGTGCGTTGGGGGCGGGTATCTGTAATGACCCGTTCTATCCCGATGTCCTGAAGGGAGCCGAAGATGACTATGCCAACCCGCTGAAGCTGCTGGCTCAAGGTTTGCGTTTTATCGATCCGTTGACCGGGCTGGAGCGTCATTTCGAAAGCGAAATCACCTTGCAGTGGTGAGTTCGGGATGCTGTTGCGCCGGGTTTTTCAGGCGCTGATCGGGATTTTTCCCCAGTAAAAACGATAAAGCCCGCACAAGGCGGGCTTATCTGTATCGGCCTGTAGCCGTTCGGCTTACAGATCTTTAACGGTACGAATCTGGTCTTTGTTGATGCGGGTTTCTTTACCGTCCAGTTGTTCGAACTCGTAGAAGCCCGAGTCTTTATCGAATCTAGGCGTGTCGACGGACTGGATTTCGCGACCATCATTCAGGGTGATCACTGTAGGCGATGCGCAGCCAGCG
>JAPLSD010000076.1 GCA_026398835.1 Pseudomonas sp. | reverse complement strand
GCATTCGGCGTCAGTTTCAACGTCGGTGAAATCGAAGGTCAATTCGACTCGTCCCTCTCTCTGGGTATGAGTGTGTCCACCCAGCAGCCGAACAAGAACCTGATCGGTGTCAACAACGGTGGGAAAGGCCTGTCCCAGACCGCCGATGACGGTCACTTGAACTTCAAGAGCGGGCAAGCCTTTTCGAAGATCTTCAAGGGCATCCATGACCTTGAACTGAAATACGGCGATACCGGCGTTTTCGTGCGCGGTAAATACTGGTACGACTTCGCGCTGCAAAACCAGGACCTGGAATTCAAGAACGTCAGCAACGACGGACGCAAGGAAGGCGCCAAGTCGTCAGGTGGGGAAATCCTCGACGCCTTCGTCTACCACAACTACTCCATTGGCGATGAGCCGGGTTCCGTGCGCTTGGGCAAACAAGTCGTGAGCTGGGGCGAAAGTACCTTCATCGGTGGCGGTATCAACTCGATCAACCCGATCGACGTTTCCGCATTCCGTCGCCCTGGTGCCGAGATCAAGGAAGGCCTGATCCCGGTCAACATGTTCTACATTTCGCAAAGCCTGACCGAGAGCCTGTCGGCCGAAGCGTTCTACCAGATCGGGTGGGACCAGACCGTTGTCGACAACTGCGGCACTTTCTTCTCCCAGCCAGACATCATTGCCAATGGTTGCACCGATAACCTGCGCGTACTGAACAAGCGCTCGACCATTCCGAGCATCGCGTTGGGGCCATTGGCTGCGAACGGTGTCGACGTCAACCAGGAAGGTGTGCTGGTTCGTCGCGCGGCAGACCGTGATGCGAGCAACGCCGGCCAGTGGGGCGCGTCCATGAAGTACATGTTCGATCCGCTGGACACCGAGTTCGGCGCCTACTTCATGAACTACCACAGCCGTGCGCCGATTTTCAGCGCCACTGGTGCCCCGCAGTCGGTCTATAACGGCGTCAAGGCACTGCCGGGGCCATTCCAGGCGCTGGGGCCGCTGCTGGTCGCGGGTAACTCGCAGTACTTCGTCGAGTATCCGGAAGACATCCGCCTTTACGGCCTGAGCTTCTCCACCACCCTGCCTACCGGTACGGCGTGGAGCGGTGAGATCAGCTACCGGCCGAATGCGCCGGTGCAGTTGAACTCCACCGACATCCTGTTCGCCGGTGTTCGGCCGCTGGGTGGTGCGCTGACCAACGCTTCGTTGCTCAGTGCCGCACCGGGTGAAGACCTGCACGGTTATCGCCGCAAGGAAATCACCCAGATCCAGACCACCTTCACGCACTTCTTCGATCAGGTCATGGGGGCCCAGCGTCTGACCCTGGTGGGTGAAGTCGGCTTGACCCACGTCGGTGGCCTGGAAAGCAAGTCTGACGTCCGCTACGGCCGCGATCCGGTCTTCGGTCCAGGTGAACTGCCAGCCACGGGTGGTCTGGACACCTGCTCGCAGATCCTTAACACCTCCACCATCAACGGTGCCGGTCCGGGTGCTTCGGCCAGTAACCGTAGCACCAACTGCAACAACGATGGTTTCACCACGGCCAACTCGTGGGGTTATCGCGGCCGCGCCATCTGGGAATACCCCGACGTGTTCGCCGGTGTGAACCTGAAGCCGAACGTGGCCTGGTCCCATGACGTCAGCGGCTACTCCCCTGGCCCTGGCGGTAACTTTGAAGAAGGTCGCAAGGCTGTGAGCCTTGGGGTCGATGCTGAATACCAGAACACTTACACCGCGAGCCTCGCGTACACCAACTTCTTTGGCGGTAAGTACAGCACCGTGGATGACCGCGACTTCGTTGCGCTCAGCGTCGGCGTGAACTTCTAAGCACTGCATCTTGAGGACGAACAAGAATATGAAAATAACCAAGAGTCTGTTGCACGTCGGTGTCCTTGGACTGTCGATGCTGGCAACCAGTGTCATGGCGGCGGTTCCTGCGGCTGAAGCGGACAAGCTGGGCAAAAGCCTGACGCCTATGGGCGCGGAAATGGCAGGCAATGCCGACGGTTCGATTCCAGCCTGGAAACCGATGGCCAAAAACGCCGGTTCTGTCGACAGCAAAGGCTTCCTGTCTGACCCTTACGCCAGCGAAAAACCGCTGTTCACCATCACCGCGAAGAACGTCGATCAGTACAAGGAAAAACTGGCTCCAGGGCAGTACGCGATGTTCAAGCGCTACCCGGAAACCTTCAAGATGCCGGTTTACCCGTCCCATCGCGGTGCCACCGTGCCGGATGACGTGTTTGCCGCCATCAAGAAAAACGCCAGCAATACCAATCTGGTCTCCGGGGGTAACGGTCTGGAGAACTTCGAGACCGCAGTGCCTTTCCCGATTCCCAAAAGTGGCGTTGAGGTTATCTGGAACCACATCACCCGCTATCGTGGCGGCAGCGTGACCCGTCTGGTGACCCAGGCCACGCCACAGCCGAACGGCTCGTACAGCCTGGTGTACTTCCAGGATCAGTTCGTGTTCCGCGACAAGATGAAGGACTACGACCCGAAAAACCCGGGCAACATCCTGTTCTACTTCAAGCAGAAAGTGACCGCTCCGGCACGACTGGCCGGTGGTGTGCTGCTGGTGCACGAAACCCTCGATCAGGTGAAGGAACCGCGTTCGGCGTGGGTCTACAACGCCGGTCAGCGTCGCGTGCGTCGGGCTCCACAAGTCTCCTACGACGGTCCGGGCACTGCGGCTGACGGCCTGCGCACCTCCGACAACCTCGACATGTACAACGGCGCGCCAGATCGTTACGACTGGAAACTCGAAGGCAAGAAGGAGATGTACATCGCCTCCGACAGCTACAAGCTCGATTCGCCGCAGCTCAAGTACGACGACATCATCAAGGCCGGGCACATCAACCAGGACCTGGCTCGTTACGAGCTGCGTCGGGTCTGGCATGTGGTTGCTACCTTGAAGGAAGGTCAGCGTCATATCTACGCCAAGCGTGACTTCTACATTGACGAAGACACCTGGCAAGCGGCGGTGATCGATCACTACGACGGTCGTAATCAACTCTGGCGTGTGGCCGAAGCCCATGCTGAAAACTATTACGACAAGCAAGTGCCGTGGTACGCGCTGGAAACCCTCTACGACCTGCAGTCCGGCCGCTACCTGGCACTGGGCATGAAGAACGAAGAGAAACAGGCGTATGACTTCGGCTTCACCGCGACCACCAGTGATTTCACCCCGGCGGCATTGCGTCAGGACGGTGTTCGTTAAAAACTTGTAAAACAGAGGCCGTATCCTCTGAACGCCCCGACTGGTTCGGGGCGTTTTCTATTGAGCAGAGAAAGGCAAGAGACGGCAAACCCGCGCTGACAATTTTGGTTGTAGTCTTTTCTATCTATTTGTAAGCAAAAATCTTCAATTACCCGCCTTTTACCGCTAGTCTGCGGACATCTGCAATGCCGACAACATCACTTCAATAAGAGTTGGCTATGACTGACCTGTCCCGTATACAAGGGCCTTCCAGCGCTGCGATTCCAGCGCTGGAAGGGCGCTTTTACCGACCACCCTTGCCCGACGGCTATGTACTGCGGCCTCGCTTATGCGAACGCCTGAGTGCTGGCTTAAGCGGGCGCTTGCTGTTGGTCAGCGCTCCGGCCGGTTTTGGTAAAAGCTCTCTGGCGGTGGAGTTCTGTCAGAGTCTGCCTGCACACTGGCACAGTCTCTGGCTAGGCTTGAGCCCTCGCGACAACGACCCCGGCCGCTTCCTCGAGCGCCTGCTCGATGGTCTTCAACAATACTTCCCGCAAATTGGCCGCCAGGCCCTCGGCCTGTTGAAAATGCGTCAGCGGCATCAACCGTTCGCCTTCGAAGAATGGCTCGATGGTCTGCTCGATGAACTGGCCGATCACCTCGCGCCTGGCAATCCGTTATTGCTGGTGCTCGATGACTACCATCTGGCCCAGGGGCCGGTGCTCGATCGTTGCCTGCAATTTTTCCTCAATCATCTGCCCGATGGCTTGCTGGTGCTGGTTACCAGTCGTCAGCGTCCGGACTGGCACCTGGCGCGTTTGCGGCTGTCCCGGCAACTGCTCGAATTGCATGAGCAGGACCTGCGCCTGACCCACGACGAATCGCTGGCATTGCTCGACCGGCACAGCAGTTCGTTGCGCGGTGAAGCCCTGGAAAGCCTGATTCAACGCAGTGAAGGCTGGGTCGCCGGGCTACGCTTCTGGCTGTTGGCGGCCTCCGAAGCGGGCAATGACGGTGCGCTGCCGCAGGCTTTGCACGGCGGTGAGGGGTTGATTCGCGATTACCTGCTCGAAGAAGTCATCGATTGCCTGCCTGCCGAGGTGCAGTCATTCCTGTATGACACCGCGCCCCAGGAGCGTTTTTGCAGCGAGTTGTGCGATGCCGTACGCGAAGCCCACGACAGCGCAGAAATTCTCCGGTATTTGCTGGCTCATCAGGTTTTTCTCGTGCCCCTGGATGAACAGGGTC
>JAPLSD010000479.1 GCA_026398835.1 Pseudomonas sp. | reverse complement strand
GTCAGTGCCCAACAACACCGGCGTCCTTGATCTGCCCGGCGAGCAGCTGATCGATTGGGCCGGTGCCCAACGCTGGCTGAAATCCGACGCCGATGCTGCCGTTATCCGCTCGATTGCCCAAAAGGCCGGCGGTCATGCGACGTGCTACAGCCACGGTCTCATCGACAGCCCTTTTCAACCGCTGCCCCCCGCGTTGCTGCGCTATCACCGCCAACTCAAAACGCAACTGGACCCGCAAGGGATCTTCAACCCGGGCCGAATGTACGCGGAGCTCTGAACCATGCAGACCACCTTAAGTGAACAGGCCAAACGTCTGCCGCGCGCCGAAGAAGCCGAAAGCATTCTGCGCACCTGCGTGCATTGCGGTTTCTGCAACGCCACCTGCCCGACCTATCAATTGCTCGGCGATGAACTGGACGGCCCACGCGGGCGTATTTACCTGATCAAGCAAGTGCTGGAAGGCCATGAGCCCACCGAGAAGACTCAACTGCACCTGGACCGTTGCCTGTCGTGCCGCAACTGTGAAACCACCTGCCCGTCCGGCGTGGATTACCACAACCTGCTGGACATCGGCCGCGCGGTGGTCGACGCGGCCGTGCCGCGCCCTCTCGGCCAGCGCCTGCTACGCGAGAGTCTGCGGGCGGTGGTGCCAAACCCTGGGTTGTTCAGGACCTTGATCAACACCGGCGAAATCTTTCGTCCGCTGTTGCCTGAGGTACTCCAGGTCAAGTTGCCGCGCACCGTGCACCCGGCCAAGGCGCGGCCGACGACGCAGCATGCGCGGCACGTATTGATGCTCGAAGGCTGCGTGCAACCGAGCCTGTCACCCAATACTAATGCTGCCACCGCGCGCGTCCTGGACCGTTTGGGAATCAGCGTCACGCCGATCAGCCAGGCCGGATGTTGCGGCGCCGTGGACTATCACTTGAACGCCCAGGAGGCCGGCCTCAATCGTGCTAGACGCAATATCGACGCCTGGTGGCCGAGCATCGAAAACGGTGCCGAAGCCATTGTGCAGACGGCCAGCGGTTGTGGAGCTTTCATCAAGGATTACGGCCATCTGCTCACCAACGATCCGGCCTATGCGGCCAAGGCCAAACGGGTCAGCGCCCTGGCCAGGGATCTGGTGGAGGTGCTGCGTGATGAGCCGTTGAAACCACTCAAGGTCAACGCTGCCACGCGCGTTGCCTTCCATTGCCCCTGCACCTTGCAGCACGCACAAAAGCTCGGCGGCGCGGTGGAAGATTTACTGACCCGATTGGGCTTCAAACTCACGCCAGTCCCGGACAGTCATTTGTGTTGCGGCTCGGCGGGCACCTATTCACTGACCCAACCCGAGCTGTCCCGACAGCTGCGCGACAACAAGCTCAACGCACTGGAAAGCGGCAAACCCGAGGTCATCGTCACCGCCAACATCGGCTGCCAGACCCACCTCGACGGCGCCGGCCGAACCCCTGTCATGCACTGGATCGAACTGGTCGAAGATGCCCTGCTTTAATCGAACGAACAGCGTCCATTGGAGAACTCCATGAAAACCAAAGCCGTATTGAGCCAGACCGAAGTCAGTCAGATCCTTGCCGCCGCACGCACCGAAGCACAGACCCATCAATGGGCGGTGACCATCGCCATCGTCGATGACGGCGGCCACCCGTTGGCCCTTGAACGTCTCGATGGCTGCGCAGCGATCAGCGCTTATATCGCCACGGAAAAAGCCCGCACCTCGGCCCTCGGTCGCCGTGAATCCAAGGGCTATGAGGACATGATCAACGGGGGTCGCAGCGCCTTTCTGTCGGCGCCACTGCTGACCTCGCTGGAAGGCGGCGTGCCGATCATCGTCGATGGGCAGGTGATCGGCGCGGTCGGGGTGTCTGGGGTGAAAGCCGAGCAGGACGCTCAAGTCGCCAGAGCCGGCGCCCAATGCCTGAATTGAAGCGGCCCGTCAAAAGATCGCAGTCTGCGATCTTTTGGCTATCTAACATCCACCGAAAATCTCGGCTTCAGGTAGGATCTCGATGAACACCACCACCCCGCCCTTTCTGCAACCCGGCGACCGCGTCGTGTTGTTCGACGGTGTCTGCAAGTTATGCAACGGCTCGGTGCGATTTTTGATCCGTCATGACCGCCACAGAAAGATCAAGCTGGCGTCCGTGCAATCCGTCGAAGGACAAGCCTTGCTGGCCTGGTTCTGCTTGCCGACCGAGCGTTTCGACACCATGGCGTTCATTGAAGGCAATGCATTGTATGTGCGCTCAGAGGCTTTTTTGCGGGTAATGAAGCATCTGCCACAACCCTGGCGTCTGCTGACAGTGATGAGTGTCATTCCCAAAGGAATCAGGGATTGGTGCTACGACCGCATCGCACAAAATCGCTACCGGCTGTTCGGTCGCTACGATACCTGCCAGTTGCCCAGCCCTGATCATAAAGGGCGGTTTCTTGATGATCAGGACTGAGATCGTCCTGGCGCCTTCGTAATGCTGCGCAACGCATCCCTCACAGCGTGGGAACGATCAATCTCTGCGTGGGAACAATCAAGGAAAACGATACTGGAGTGATCCGCTATGCCCATGGGATGATCGCCTCCACAGCGCGATCACCCTGGAGAGTTGGAATGTCATTGTTCGGTAACAAAGCCATCGTTTTGCTACTGGCCGCCGCGGCCAGTTTCGGGGCCATGAGCGTCTACGCAGCCACCCAGCCGGCGGCGAAAACCTCGACCGAGCAAAAGGTCTCGACCCTGGACGGCAAATTCACTATCAACCTGCCCCAGGGCTTTGAGGCCAACCCGTTGCCTCCTGGTGACTCAGCCAGCGGCACTGCCGGTGCGATGGGCACGATGTACACCAACCGAACCAGCAAAACCGTGGTGCTGGTTGCTGAAAACGTCCGCACCGATGGTGTGCAAACCAAAGACAACGACAGCACATTCCTCGACAGCGCGGTTGAAAGCTTCCTCCAGAAACAAAGCGCAGCCTTGCCTGACTTCAAGAAACTGGACGAAAAGAAACTGACTATCAAAGGCCTTGGTCTGCGCCAGATCGAGAGCGCAGCCACCATGGGCGGCGGCAATACCCTGGACACCACCTTATTGGCGGGCTCAGGCAGCCGCATCCTGGTGATTCAGATTATCTCCCGCGCCGATGACCCGACCGGACACTCTGCGCTGGTCAAGCAGATCATCGGCGGGAAATAAGCAGGACGGGAGCGGCCAATGCCGCTCCAGCCTCATTGATTGAGCGTGCGTAGCCAGCTGTTCAAATCCTGCATTTCGTTTGCAGTGATGGTGTGGCCGATGCCCGGATAGGCATGAAACGCCGGTTTCAGCGCCAGACTTTTCAGCAGGCTGTCGGCATCGCTGCCATCGGTATAGGGAAGCCGCTGATCGGCCGTGCCATGGCCGATAAAAATTGCCAATTGTTCAAGATTTTTGGCGGGTTTGAGCTGAGATTTCAGCACCGGTAGAACCTTGCCGCTCAACGCCGCGATGCCGCGCACCATCTCTGGGTGGCGCAGGGCAACCTCATAGGACATGATCGCGCCCTGACTAAACCCCACCAGAAAAACCTTGTCGCTTTGGGTGTGATATTTCGCGGTGGCCTGGGCGATAAAATCGGCGATCAGCCTGGCGCTGCTGTTCAGGTCAGCGGTTTCGCCGTCGTAGGCACCCTCGCCTTTTTTGTGAAACCACTGATAACTGTCCTCATCCAGCACCTGCGGCGCCCGCGCCGAGACATAGGTGTACTGGGCAGGCAACTCGTCCTTGATCCCGAACAAGTCCTCTTCATTACTGCCGTAGCCATGCAGAAAAATCACCAGCGGCTGATTGTGCGAGTCAGGGCTCGCCTGCTCCAGATACTTCAACGGCAAATCGGTTTGCAGCGGGGTTTGCGCCTGCGCGGCGGTGGACGCCAGCAGCAGCGCCATGGCCAAAAACTTGAACATAGTCCTTCCTTTTACAGCACAGCGGATTCGCGCCAGAGCCTAGCATCCTGAAGGTGGATCATGAAGTTTCATGTGGCGAGGGGCTTGCCCCCGCCGGCCGGTCCGCTCTATCTGAAGAACCGTGGCGGCCGTTTTTGGGGCCGCTTCGCAGCCCATCGCGGGCAAGCCACGCTCCCACAGAGACCGCGTGATTTCTGTGGGAGCGTGGCTTGCCCGCGAAGACGTCATCACAATCGACACATCTGCGCCCGCCAGGATCCGCGGTTTCCTATTCCCTAGTCATTTCTATCGTCCGAGTGCAGACACGCTCAGCGCAATGCCGCAATCAGCTCGGCGGTTGTGATAATTGAATGAGCATACGTAGGTCCATTGATCTCATGGGCTGCGTGCATGGCTTCCTTGCTGAAGGCTGCGGTGGCGTCTCGTATCAACGTCACGTGATAACCCAACTCGGCTGCAAATTTGCCCGTGGTTTCGATGCAGGTATTAGCCAGCATCCCGACCACCACAACCTTCTCGATACCCCGTTGCTTGAGCTGGAAATCAAGGTCGGTGTTGGCGAACCCGCTGGCCCCCCAATGCTCTTTGACGATGACGTCGTTCTTCTGAGGCAGGAACGCCGGATGCCACTCACCACCCCAGCTGTCGACCGCAAAAACCTGCGCACGACCGGCTCCCAACTGATAGGGGCTTGGGTGTATCCAGCCCTCGTAGTCATTGGGTAAAGCACGATGGTGTGGAACATAAAACACCTGGACGCCTGCTTTACGTACCGCATCAACCACCGCAATCAGATTGGCGAGGGTACCCACGCTATCGGCAATCGGCTTGGCAAAGCCATGCAGCTTGCCACCTTCGCTTAGAAAGTCGTTGTAAGGGTCAACGAGCAGCAGACCTGTACATTCTGCAGAATAGCTATCGGCACTCATGGTGGCTGGCCCTCCGTGCGGGCTGAATGTGGCGCGAATGTCAGTGTAGAAGTCCCTGTCGAAAGGACGACGTCTGACCGACGATTGAACGATTACGGACATAAAAAGGCGGCCGTGATTGGCAAAAATCGAAGCGACCGGCAGTCTAGGGAGGCACAACCAGAACAATTTGTGTCGATGAGACAATTAGTTATAAAAAATCACAATCGTGTCACAGACTGAAACAGAGGATCTGCCGTGCCGAATAATCCGACTTCATTGAGCCTGATCCAGCACCATCCCGCCGAAGGGCCAGGCACCATTGCCCAGTGGGCCGAGGTCCGGGGGCTGACGTTGAAGGTCTTTCGTGCCGACCTTGGTGAACTGCCGCCCATCAGCGCTGCGCCCGTGATCATTCTGGGTGGGCCGTACGAGTCCAACGCCGGGCCGGATTGGCTGGGTGAGGAACGTCAATGGTTGGCTGCAAGCCTGGCCCAGAGTGCACCGGTGTTCGCGATTTGCCTTGGCGCGCAACTGCTGGCGCGGGCC
>JAPLSD010000115.1 GCA_026398835.1 Pseudomonas sp. | reverse complement strand
TTACCGATGGAGTCCTACGATGAAGAAACTCGTGCTTCTTGGCGCCCTGGCACTGTCCGTGCTGTCCTTGCCGACATTCGCCGATGAAAAGCCTCTGAAAATTGGTATCGAGGCGGCTTACCCTCCATTCGCATCGAAAGCGCCAGACGGCAGCATCGTGGGTTTCGACTACGACATCGGCAACGCCCTGTGCGAAGAGATGAAGGTCAAGTGCGTATGGGTCGAGCAAGAGTTCGACGGTCTGATCCCGGCACTCAAAGTGCGCAAGATCGACGCGATCCTGTCGTCCATGTCGATCACTGAAGATCGCAAGAAGTCCGTGGACTTCACCAACAAGTACTACAACACCCCGGCTCGCCTGGTGATGAAGGCCGGTACTCAGGTCAGCGATAACCTGACCGAGCTCAAAGGCAAGAACATCGGCGTGCAGCGCGGTTCGATCCACGAGCGTTTCGCTCGCGAAGTCCTGGCTCCGCTGGGTGCTGAAATCAAGCCTTACGGTTCGCAGAACGAAATCTACCTCGACGTAGCGGCCGGTCGCCTCGACGGCACTGTGGCAGACGCTACCCTGTTGAATGACGGCTTCCTGAAAACCGACTCTGGCAAAGGTTATGCCTTCGTTGGCCCGGCATTCACCGACGAGAAGTATTTCGGTGACGGCATCGGCATCGCAGTACGCAAAGGCGACAAGGCTGAACTGGACAAGATCAACGCTGCCATCGCTGCCATTCGCGCGAACGGCAAGTACAAGCAAGTCCAGGACAAGTACTTCGACTTCGACATTTACGGCAAGTAATACGTCGCAGCGGTAAGTCCGAAATGGCGCAAGCAACAGGATCTCTGAGGTTTGCGCCATTTTTTCATCCCTACTTTCGAGGACCTGAATCATGTTGAAAGGCTACGGGGCTGTCATCCTCGATGGCGCATGGCTGACGCTTCAGCTCGCCTTGTCGTCCATGGCCTTGGCCATTGTTCTGGGTCTGATCGGGGTCGCATTGCGCCTGTCGCCGGTACGTTGGTTGGCCTGGCTGGGCGATCTGTATTCCACGGTGATCCGCGGGATTCCCGATCTGGTGCTGATCCTGCTGATTTTCTACGGCGGTCAGGATTTGCTCAACCGCGTTGCGCCGCTGCTCGGCTTCAACGATTACATCGACTTGAACCCACTGGCCGCCGGTATCGGCACCCTGGGCTTCATCTTCGGTGCGTACCTGTCGGAAACCTTCCGTGGGGCCTTCATGGCAATTCCGAAGGGCCAGGCAGAAGCCGGCATGGCATACGGCATGAACAGTTTTCAGGTGTTTTTCCGGGTGTTGGTGCCGCAGATGATTCGCTTGGCGATTCCGGGCTTCACCAATAACTGGCTGGTTTTGACCAAGGCTACCGCGCTGATTTCGGTGGTGGGTCTGCAAGACATGATGTTCAAGGCCAAGCAGGCGGCAGATGCCACCCGTGAGCCTTTCACCTTCTTCCTCGCAGTGGCGGCGATGTACCTGGTCATCACCAGTGTCTCGTTGCTGGCATTGCGTCACCTTGAGAAGCGCTACTCGGTAGGCGTAAGGGCGGCTGATCTATGATCTTCGACTACAACGTCATTTGGGAGGCTCTGCCGCTGTACTTCGGCGGCTTGCTGACCACCCTGAAATTGCTCGCGCTGTCGCTGCTGTTCGGTCTGCTGTGTGCCTTGCCGTTGGGCTTGATGCGCGTTTCCAAGCAGCCGACCGTGAACATGGCCGCCTGGCTCTACACCTATGTGATCCGCGGCACGCCGATGCTGGTGCAGCTGTTTTTGATCTACTACGGTCTGGCGCAATTCGAAGCGGTGCGTGAGAGCTTTCTCTGGCCGTGGCTGTCGAGCGCGACGTTCTGCGCTTGCCTGGCGTTTGCCATCAACACCAGCGCTTACACCGCCGAAATCATCGCCGGTAGCCTGCGCGCTACACCTAACGGCGAGATCGAAGCGGCCAAGGCCATGGGCATGTCACGCTACAAGTTGTATCGCCGCATCCTGCTGCCGTCGGCCCTGCGCCGGGCGCTGCCGCAGTACAGCAACGAAGTGATCATGATGCTGCAGACCACCAGTCTGGCGTCCATCGTGACCCTGATCGACATCACCGGTGCCGCGCGCACGGTGAACGCTCAGTACTACTTGCCGTTCGAAGCCTATATCACCGCAGGCGTGTTCTACCTGTGCCTGACGTTCATCCTGGTGCGCCTGTTCAAAATGGCTGAGCACCGCTGGTTGGGCTACATGGCCCCGCGCAAGGCCTGATCATGGAACGTATCGATCATCCATTGCCGTGGAGCCACCTGGGCTGCGAGCGCCATGTATCGGTGTTCCGCTTCGGCAGCGGCGAGCGCAAGGCCTATATCCAGGCCAGCCTCCACGCTGATGAGCTGCCGGGGATGCGCACCGCCTGGGAGCTGAAAAAGCGCCTGACCGAGCTGGAAGCGCAGGGCGCCTTGAACGGTGTGATCGAACTGGTGCCGGTGGCGAACCCGCTGGGCCTCGGTCAACTGCTGCAAGGTAGCCATCAAGGGCGTTTCGAGTTTGGCAGTGGCAAGAATTTCAACCGGGACTTCTTCGAGTTGAGCGAGCCGGTGGCCGCGCAACTGGAAGGGTGCCTGGGGGATGATCCTCACGCCAATATCAAGCTGATCCGTCTGGCCATGACCGATGCGCTGGCGGCACTGCCGCCAGCGGCCAGCCAGTTGCAAGGCATGCAGCGAGTCCTGCTGAGCCATGCTTGCACGGCGGATGTGGTGCTCGATCTGCATTGCGATGCCGAGGCCGCGCTGCACATGTACACCTTGCCGCAACACTGGCCGCAATGGCGTTCCTTGGCTGCGCATTTGAATGTGCGCGTCGGGTTGCTGGCGGAAGAATCCGGTGGCAACTCCTTCGACGAAGCCTGTTCGCTGCCATGGCTGCGTTTGTCGCGGATGTTCCCGCAGGCACAGATCCCCTTGGCCTGCCTGGCGACTACCCTTGAGTTGGGTGGTCAGGCCGATACCGGTCGCCCGCAAGCCGAGGCTCATGCCGAAGGCATTCTGGCGTTCCTCGCCGAGCAAGGTTTGATTGCGGGTGAGTGGCCGGCCCCGCAGCAGGAAGCGTGCGAAGCCATGCCGTTCGACGGCACTGAGTTGCTGTTTGCGCCGCATCCTGGCGTGGTGAGTTTTCTGCTTCCGGCCGGTAGCTGGGTCGAAGTGGGTGAGCCGATTTTTGAAGTGATTGATCCATTATCCGATCAGGTCAGCATCGTGTGTGCTGGCACGTCCGGCGTGTTGTTTGCCGTAGAACGGCTACGTTACGCCCAACCTGGTTTCTGGCTGGCCAAGGTGGCGGGGCGCGAAGCGCTGCGTCACGGGCGCTTGCTCAACGACTGACTGACTGTTTTTGTGAGAACCGACCGCATGTACAAACTTGAAGTCCAAGACCTGCATAAACGCTATGGCAGTCACGAAGTGCTCAAGGGCGTGTCCCTGGCAGCTCAAGCTGGCGATGTGATCAGCATCATCGGCTCCAGTGGCTCCGGCAAAAGTACTTTCCTGCGCTGCATCAACCTGCTTGAGCAGCCCCACGCGGGCAAGATTTTGCTCAACAACGAAGAGTTGAAGCTGGTACCGAACAAGGACGGCGCGCTGAAGGCCGCCGACCCGAAACAGCTGCAGCGCATGCGTTCGCGGCTGTCGATGGTGTTCCAGCATTTCAATCTGTGGTCGCACATGACTGCGATGGAAAACATCATGGAAGCGCCGGTGCACGTGCTCGGTATGTCCAAGGTAGAAGCCCGGGAAAAGGCTGAGCATTACCTGGCCAAGGTCGGCGTTTCCCATCGTAAGGACGCGTACCCGGGTCACATGTCCGGCGGCGAGCAGCAGCGTGTAGCGATTGCCCGTGCGCTGGCGATGGAGCCGGAAGTCATGTTGTTCGACGAACCGACGTCGGCACTCGACCCGGAACTGGTCGGCGACGTGCTCAAGGTGATGCAAGCCTTGGCTCAGGAAGGCCGGACCATGGTCGTGGTGACGCACGAAATGGGCTTCGCTCGCGAAGTGTCGAACCAGTTGGTGTTCCTGCACAAAGGTCTTGTGGAAGAGTGCGGCAATCCGCGTGAAGTGCTGGTCAACCCGCAATCCGAACGTCTGCAACAGTTTCTGTCGGGCAGCTTGAAGTAATACCGTTTAACGCTCCCGTTACGCACCCAATTAGGTCATGCTGCGCACCGCGCGCCAGATGGTCTAATTTGGTTGCTGCCGCTTTCGGCTTTTAACACTGTTTTCGTTTCGGATTGCACGCCATGACTGCCCATCGAATTGGTTTCCTGATTTGGCCCAGCACTAAAGCCTTGACGCTGGCGCTGGCTGAGGAGGCCTTGCGTGTTGCTCAGCGCGTGCCTCCGGATGTTGTTTACGCACTCTCGTTTCTGCAGGCCGAACTGCCGGCCGTTGGGGCCTGGCAATTGCCGGGCGAACCTTGGGCCGGCAAGCTCGAAGGTATTCAGAAACTGTTTTTGCTGGCAGACGAACCGCCGACCGCCATCGCGCCTGCGCTAAGCAGTGCGCTCAAGCAGTTGATGCGTGCAGGGTGTGTGATCGGCGGTTTGTCCGCAGGTGTCTACCCATTGGCGCAACTGGGCTTGCTCGATGGTTACCGCGCTGCGGTGCACTGGCGCTGGCAGGATGATTTCACCGAGCGCTACCCGAAAGTCATCGCCACCAGCCATCTGTTCGACTGGGATCGTGATCGCCTGACCGCGTGTGGCGGGATGTCGG
>JAPLSD010000663.1 GCA_026398835.1 Pseudomonas sp. | reverse complement strand
CGCATCCGATTGATTCTGCGGCATAGGGTCAGAGCAATCAATCATCAACCCATGAATAGCCCTCTTTGTTCCGCCAGACATTATCCACTGCCGGCACTAAGTAAGGCAGACGTTCTGATCAGCCGGCCAACTGACCTCGTTGAGCGAGCTGCCCAACCAAATCTCAGGTCGAAACTGATAGAACATGATCAGCGGGATCTTCGCTTCGTACGCCGCCTGGACGTTGTTATGGAACTTGTCTCCCACTTTCGCAATCAGAAAATCATACGGCGCCAATTCGGTTGCGGTAATCTCGTCATCACCGTCTACCCAGATGCCTCTTGCTCTCGTGTTGTATGCCATAATTATCCTCCATCGTGCATATTTAATTCTGCTAATATACAGTTACAAACTGCTATCATAAGTTTTCCGTTACTACTCTCGGGATCGAATATTTTAGTTTCGTCTCTTGTCTCATATCCGTAACGTGAAGCAAGTCTCTCGTACTGCTCGTGGAACATCTCTGCCAACTCTAGCGGTTTTATGGTCATCGCCTTGATCATTTTAGATATACCGTATCACCCTGTTTGGCGCACACCCAGAGATCTTTCGCAATCTCTACCCAGGCATCGGATCCACCAATGCCAATCGGCATGACAGTAGCCCGATTGGCAATCGTCGCTACTCTGGGATATCTGACACCAGGCCCTGACCGCACGTTCATTTCGCGGGTGGCAGTCAAGATAAATTCACCTTGTGGTGGTGGTGGGTCAGGTATCGGGATGTCACCATCGCAATATTTTGCAAACGCAATCTCGTCGCCATTATACAAGTCCATATCGATATCTAGACTCTCCACGCCAAACTCTAAACCACGTCCCTTGCCCTCGGAGGTCTGCCAAAATGTCCAATCAGTCCAAGGTGCCGGGATAGCTGGATGCTGCACGCCATAATTGGCAATCCACAAATCGTAATCTTTTGCCCATGCCTTATCGCCTTTGACGTCATCACGCCAGACGTAATAGCCGGTATATATCATGGGGCGTACGCCTAATTTAGCCTCAATTTGTAGGCACGCGTTACGCAACTGGCTCGCATTGTGAACTGTGCCCTGATATTTCTCCACGTCCAGT
>JAPLSD010000041.1 GCA_026398835.1 Pseudomonas sp. | reverse complement strand
GAAAGAATCACTGCAACTTTTTTGCTCATGGGTTTTTCTCCAGATTCATGGCGTTAAATGTCCACTAATTTGTCACTCGTTGCCATAGGGTTATTTCGCGGCTACACCTAATCTTCGGGTAACGATTCCGGTCAGGCCGCGTCATGAACTTCATCCTTTATGCAGTGCCGTTCTTCTTTGTGCTGATAGCCGTCGAGCTGCTGGCTGACCGCTGGCGTGGGGTGAGTAATTATCGCGTGGCGGACGCGATCAACAGCCTTAGTACCGGCGTGCTGTCGACCACTACGGGTCTTTTGACCAAAGGCGTAGGGCTGATCACCTACGCCTTTGCCTTGAAGCATCTGGCCGTGATCGAGTTGTCGGCCGAAAGCGTCTGGGTTTGGGTGTTTGCCTTCGTCTTCTATGACTTCTGCTACTACTGGCTGCATCGCTTGGGCCATGAGCGCAATATCCTCTGGGCGGCGCATTCGGTACACCACCAAAGCGAGGACTACAACCTGTCCACGGCACTGCGCCAGACCAGTACCGGATTTCTGTTGAGCTGGATTTTCTACCTGCCGCTGGCGGTGCTCGGCGTGCCGCTGCTGGTGTTCGTCAGCGTTGCGGCGCTCAATCTGCTCTATCAATTCTGGGTACATACCAGGCACATTCCCAAGCTTGGCTGGTTCGAGTGGCTTTTCGTCACGCCATCCAATCATCGTGCCCATCATGCGCAGAACGCTCTCTACATGGATCGCAACTACGGTGGGGTGTACATTATTTGGGATCGCTTGTTTGGTTCATTCCAGGAAGAGGACGACAACGAGCCCGTGATTTTCGGCGTGACCACGCCGTTGGCGAGCTGGAATCCGTTGTGGGCCAATCTGCAGTTTTACGCGCAGCTGCTGAGCGATGCGCGGCGCACCGAAAGCAGGTGGGACAAGCTGCGGATCTGGTTCATGCGTACCGGCTGGCGGCCGGCGGATGTGGCCGCGAAGTATCCGATGGGCAAGCCGGACTTGAGCCAGTTCCGCAAGTTCGAGGTGCCGCTGGACGGGCGACAGCAGCTGTATGTCGCGCTGCAGTTCACGGTATATATCGCGCTAGGCAGCTACCTGATGAACCTGGCCGACAGTCTGCCGACTGCCGCACTGGTTTTGGGCTGGAGCGCTGTGGCGTTCGGTCTGTTTGCGCTGGGCGTAGCCCTGGAGAATCGCCCGTGGGCGTTCAAGCTGGAGTTGTTGCGTCTGGCACTGAACGTGCCATTGGTGTGGCTGGCGCCGATCCTGGGGCTGTGGCCGGCCAGCGCGGTGGGCTGGGTCGGCCTGCTCAGTTACAGCCTGCTCAGTGGCATCGGCCTCTACTGCTGTAGAAACCGACTCACTCGACTGGCGTCGTAGGCGTGCTGGTTTTGGCTTGTTCGGCGTGTTCGGCCTTTTTGATCAGCTCATCTTCGTAGATTTTTTTGGCGAGGCGGGCATTCTTGAAGCGCCGACGCAGCCATAGGACGAAGCCGAGCAGCAACAGCCCGCCCAGTACCCACAGCTCGTATTTCTTGACGCTGCCCAGCATGCCTTCAAGCACCGCACCAAAATGGTAGGCAGCAGCAGCCAGGGCGGCGGCCCAGACAGCGGCGCCAATCCCGTTGAGCAGCAGATAACGTCCCGGCGGATAACCGGACAGGCCAATCGCCACCGGCATCACCGTGCGAAGGCCATAAACGAAGCGAAAGCTCAGCACCCAGATGTCCGGATGCTTGCGGATATGCTCCAGCGCCCGATCGCCCATCATTTGCCAGCGCGGTTTGCGCGCCAGCAATTTGCGGCCGTGCTTGCGCCCCAGGAAGTACCACAGCTGATCACCGGCATAGCTACCGAAGAAGGCCACGACCATCACCAGGTTGAGATCCATGTATCCGCGGAACGCGAGGAAGCCTGCGAGAACCAGAATGGTTTCGCCTTCGAAAAACGTG
>JAPLSD010000130.1 GCA_026398835.1 Pseudomonas sp. | reverse complement strand
TGTAGGATCCTGCCACAGCTTGGCAGTTGGTGATCCGGGACCCGGCACGTATGATCCCTCACAAACTTCCGCAGATTAGAAGCCTATGTCCCTGATAGTTCTACTGCTTCTGCCTTTTATCGGTAGCTGTCTGGCGGCCTTGCTGCCGCACAACGCGCGTAACACTGAATCCCTTCTGGCCGGTCTGGTTGCACTGATCGGCACGATACAAGTCGCCATGCTCTACCCGCAGATCGCCCACGGCGGTGTGATTCGCGAAGAGTTCTTCTGGCTGCCTAGCCTGGGCTTGAATTTCGTCCTGCGCATGGACGGTTTCGCCTGGCTGTTCTCGATACTCGTGCTGGGCATCGGTACGCTGGTGTCGCTCTACGCGCGCTATTACATGTCACCGGAAGACCCGGTGCCGCGCTTCTTTGCGTTTTTCCTGGCCTTTATGGGCGCCATGCTCGGGCTGGTGATCTCCGGCAATCTGATTCAAATCGTATTTTTCTGGGAACTGACCAGCCTGTTCTCGTTCCTGTTGATTGGCTATTGGCACCACCGCGCCGACGCCCGCCGTGGCGCTTATATGGCGTTGATGGTGACCGGAGCGGGTGGCTTGTGCCTGCTGGCGGGGGTGATGCTGCTCGGCCATGTCGTCGGCAGCTACGACCTGGACAAAGTGCTCGCTGCCGGTGACCTGATCCGCGCCCACGCCCTTTACCCGGTTCTGCTTCCGCTGATTCTGATCGGCGCCTTGAGCAAAAGCGCACAGTTCCCCTTCCATTTCTGGCTTCCCCACGCCATGGCCGCACCGACACCGGTCTCGGCTTATCTGCACTCGGCAACCATGGTCAAAGCCGGGGTATTCCTTCTGGCACGGCTTTGGCCATCACTTTCCGGCAGCGAAGAATGGTTCTATATCGTCGGCGGTGCTGGCGCCTGCACCCTGTTGCTGGGCGCCTACTGCGCGATGTTCCAGAACGACCTCAAGGGGCTGCTCGCCTACTCGACCATCAGCCACCTGGGCCTGATCACATTACTGCTGGGCCTGAACAGCCCGCTGGCCGCCGTCGCTGCAGTGTTCCACATTCTCAACCACGCCACTTTCAAGGCCTCGTTGTTCATGGCCGCCGGCATCATCGACCACGAAAGCGGCACCCGCGACATCCGTAAACTCAGTGGTTTGATCCGGCTGATTCCGTTCACCGCGACCCTGGCCATGGTCGCCAGCGCCTCGATGGCCGGCGTGCCGCTGCTCAACGGGTTCCTGTCGAAAGAGATGTTCTTCGCCGAAACCGTGTTCATTTCCGCCACCGCCTGGGTCGAAATGTCCCTGCCGGTGATCGCCACCATCGCCGGCACTTTCAGCGTCGCCTATTCTCTGCGCTTCACGGTCGACGTGTTCTTCGGCCCAACCGCCACTGACCTTCCCCATACCCCACATGAACCGCCACGCTGGATGCGCGCGCCGGTCGAGTTGCTGGTGTTCACGTGCCTGGTGGTGGGTATTTTCCCGGCCCAGGTGATCGGTCCGCTGCTGGCAGCGGCCGCTTTGCCGGTGGTCGGCGGCACGCTGCCCGAGTACAGCCTGGCCATCTGGCACGGCTGGAACGCGCCGATGATTATGAGTCTGATCGCCATGTCTGGCGGCATCGTGCTCTACCTGCTGTTGCGCAATCAGCTCAAGCGCGGGCGTTTCAACCGCCCGCCGATCATCAGTTACTTCGATGGCAAGCGGATGTTCGAGCGCAGCCTGGTGATCATGGTGCGCATGGCCCGACGCATCGAGCGGCGGGTCAGCACCAAGCGTCTGCAAACCCAACTGTTCCTGTTGGTGCTGATGGCGGTGCTCGCCGGGTTGATCCCGATGCTCCACAGCAGCCTGAGCTGGGGGGATCGACCGAAGATTCCGGGTTCGATCGTGTTCGTTACCCTCTGGCTGCTGGCGATTGCCTGCGCCCTCGGCGCCGCCTGGCAAGCCAAGTATCACCGTCTTGCAGCCCTGACCATGGTCAGTGTCTGCGGCTTGATGACCTGCGTGACCTTCGTCTGGTTCTCGGCGCCGGACCTGGCCTTGACCCAACTGGTGGTCGAAGTGGTGACTACGGTGCTGATCTTGCTCGGCCTGCGCTGGTTGCCACGGCGGATCGAAGACGTCTCGCCGCTGCCAGGCAGCCTGCGTAAAGCGCGGGTGCGTCGCCTGCGCGACTTACTGCTGTCGACGGTGGTCGGTGGCGGCATGGCGTTGTTGTCCTACGCCATGCTGACCCGTCAGACCCCCAATGACATCTCCTCGTTCTACCTCAGTCGCGCACTGCCGGAAGGCGGTGGCAGCAACGTGGTCAACGTGATGCTGGTGGACTTCCGTAGCTTCGACACCCTCGGCGAAATCACCGTGCTCGCGGCCGTTGCCCTGACCGTGTTTGCCCTGTTGCGACGCTTCCGCCCGCCCAAGGAAAGCATGCAGCTGCCGGCTCAGCAGCGTCTGCTGGCGCCCGACGTGGTGACCGATCTGGTCAACCCGCGCCATGCCAGCGACACCGCACTGGGCTTTATGATGGTTCCGGCGGTGCTGGTGCGGCTGTTGCTGCCGATTGCCCTGGTGGTGTCGTTCTACCTGTTTATGCGTGGGCATAACCAACCGGGCGGCGGTTTCGTGGCCGGGCTGGTGATGTCGGTGGCGTTCATCCTGCAATACATGGTCGCTGGCACCCAATGGGTCGAGGCGCAGATGAGCCTGCGGCCGGTGCGCTGGATGGGCACCGGGCTGCTGTTCGCCACCGTCACCGGGTTGGGGGCGATGGCGGTGGGTTATCCGTTCCTGACCACCCACACCTGGCATTTCGAACTGCCGATAGTGGGCGACATCCATATCGCCAGCGCCCTGTTCTTCGACATCGGCGTGTACGCCGTGGTGGTCGGTTCGACGCTGCTGATCCTCACCGCCCTGGCCCACCAATCGGTGCGTGGCCATAAACCGAGCAGCCAGCCCAAACCCGTTGCTACGCCAGGAGCCACCTGATGGAAGAAGTCATCGCAATTGCCATTGGGGTGCTGGCAGCTTCCGGGGTCTGGCTGGTGCTGCGCCCACGGACGTTTCAGGTCGTCATGGGCCTGTGCCTGCTGTCCTACGGGGTCAACCTGTTCATTTTCAGCATGGGCAGCCTGTTTATTGGCAAGGAGCCGATCATCAAGGACGGCGTGACGCAGGATCTGTTGCACTACACCGACCCGCTGCCGCAAGCCCTGGTGTTGACCGCCATCGTCATCAGCTTCGCCATGACCGCGTTGTTTCTGGTGGTGCTGCTGGCCTCCCGGGGCCTGACCGGTACCGACCATGTGGATGGCCGGGAGCCTAAAGAATGAGCTGGATGCCCCATCTGATCGCCGCACCGATTCTGCTGCCCTTGTTGACGGCCGCCCTGATGCTGATGCTCGGTGAAAAACACCGACCGCTCAAAGCCCGGCTCAACCTGTTTTCGAGCGTGCTGGGCCTGGGGATTTCGGTGCTGCTGTTGCAGTGGACCCAGCATACAGGCGTGCCCGGCTCCATCGGTGTGTACCTGCCGGGCAACTGGCAGATGCCGTTCGGTATCGTGCTGGTGGTCGATCGTCTGTCGGCGCTGATGCTGGTGCTGACCGGAATTATTGGCGTCTGCGCCCTGCTGTTCGCCATGGCCCGCTGGGATGGTGCCGGTTCGAGTTTCCACGCGCTGTTCCAGATCCAGTTGATGGGCCTTTACGGCGCCTTCCTGACTGCCGATCTGTTCAACCTGTTCGTGTTTTTCGAAGTGCTGCTGGCCGCCTCCTACGGGCTGATCCTGCACGGTTCGGGTCGGGCGCGGGTGTCGTCGGGCCTGCATTACATTTCGATCAACCTGCTGGCCTCCTCGCTGTTCCTGATTGGCGCGGCGTTGATCTACGGCGTCACCGGCACCCTGAACATGGCCGACCTGGCGCTGAAGATCCCGTTGGTGCCGCAAGCCGATCGCGGCCTGCTGCACGCCGGTGCGGCGATTCTCGCCGTGGCGTTTCTGGCCAAGGCCGGCATGTGGCCGCTGAACTTCTGGCTGGTGCCGGCCTACTCCGCGGCCAGCGCGCCGGTGGCGGCGATGTTCGCGATCATGACCAAGGTCGGTGTGTATACCTTGCTGCGGTTGTGGACCTTGCTGTTCTCCGGGCAAGCCGGCGCGTCGGCGTACTTTGGCGGTGACTGGCTGATCTATGGCGGCATGGCGACGATCGTCTGCGCGGCGCTGGCGATCATCGCCGCGCAACGGCTGGAACGCATGGCGAGCCTGAGCATTCTGGTGTCGGCGGGGATTCTGTTGTCAGCCGTCGGTTTCGCCCAACCGAGCCTCACAGCCGGTGCGCTGTTCTATATGGTCAGCTCGACCCTGGCGTTGAGCGCGCTGTTCCTGCTGGCGGAGCTGATCGAGCGTTCGCGCTCGGCCAATGAAATACCGCTGGACTATGAAGGCGAGATCATCCCGCGACCGCAGAAATCCTTGCAGCCACCCAAAGGCACCAACCTCGATGACGAACAAAAAGCCGTGGTCGGCCAGGTGATTCCCTGGACCATGGCCTTTCTCGGCTTGAGCTTCATTGCCTGCGCCCTGCTGATTATCGGCATGCCGCCGCTGTCCGGGTTTATCGGCAAACTCAGCCTGCTCAACGCCCTGCTCAACCCGTTGGGTCTGGGCAACGGCGCTGACGAACCTGTATCGAATGCCGCCTGGGGCTTGCTCGCTTTGCTGATCCTCTCCGGGCTGGCTTCGCTGATCGCCTTCTCTCGTATGGGCATCCAACGCTTCTGGACACCCAAGGAGCGCCCGTCGCCGCTACTGCGGCGCCTGGAATGCGTGCCGATCATCGCCCTGCTGGGTTTGAGCATTCTGCTGACCTTCAAGGCCGAACCGCTGCTGCGCTATACCCAGGCCGCTGCCGATACCCTGAATGACCCGCAGCAATACGTCATGGCAGTGCTGGGCACGCGCACGGTGCCGAGCCCGGAAGCCAAAGCCGCGCTGCTGGAGGTGCAACCATGAAGCGTCTGTTCCCCGCACCCTGGTTATCGTTGGCGCTGTGGCTGTTGTGGTTGGTGTTGAACCTGTCCGTCAGTCCCGGCAACCTGCTGCTCGGTGCCGTGCTCGGGTTTGCCGCGCCGTTGATGATGAAACCGTTGCGGCCGCTGCCGATCCGCATTCGCCGGCCCGGGGTGATTGTGCGGTTGTTATTTCTGATCGGTCGCGATGTGTTGGTGTCCAACATCGCCGTCGCCTGGGGCGTGTTGAATGCTGGGCGAAGGGAGCCGCGCGCAAGGTTCATCAAGGTGCCGCTGGACCTGCGTGATGCCAATGGCCTGGCCGCGCTGTCGATGATCACCACGGTGATTCCCGGCACGGTCTGGTCGGAGCTGGCGCTGGACCGCAGCGTCTTGCTGCTGCACGTGTTCGATCTGGATGACGAAGCGCAGTTTATCCAGCACTTCAAGGCGACCTACGAGCGTCCATTGATGGAGATTTTCGAATGAGCGCCCTGCTCTCGAATGCGACTCTGCTGAGTCTGTTCATTTTTTCCGTGGCCATGGCCCTGACCCTGATCCGCCTGTTCAAAGGCCCATCGGCTCAGGACCGGGTTCTGGCGCTGGACTA
>JAPLSD010000043.1 GCA_026398835.1 Pseudomonas sp. | reverse complement strand
TTGATCAGCGACACCGCATCGGCACCGCCACGATGGGCCGCCCGGGCGGCAACACGGATGTCAGTAATGTTTGGCGTGAGTTTGACAATCACTGGCAGCGAGCAGTAAGTCTTGCACCAGCGCGTCACCTGCTCGATGTATTCCGGCACCTGGCCGACCGCTGCGCCCATGCCGCGTTCAGGCATGCCATGGGGGCAGCCGAAGTTCAGCTCGACACCGTCGGCGCCGGTGGCTTCCACCAGTGGCAGGATGGCTTTCCACGATTCTTCGACGCAGGGCACCATCAACGACACAATCAGCGCGCGGTCTGGCCAGTCCTTTTTGACCTGAGTGATTTCCCGCAGGTTGATTTCCAGTGAGCGGTCGGTGATCAGCTCGATGTTGTTGATGCCGATGACTTCGCGGTTGGCGCCGAAGTGAGCGGAGTAGCGCGACGACACGTTGACCGCCGCCGGGTCCTCACCGAGGGTTTTCCAGACGACGCCACCCCAGCCGGCCTCGAAGGCACGGACCACGTTGTAGGCTTTGTCGGTGGGTGGCGCAGAGGCCAGCCAGAACGGATTGGGGGCTTTGATACCGGCGAATACAATCGAAAGATCGGCCATTTACGCAGCCTCCACATTGAGCATGAGTTGGGCATTGATGGCTTCAGCGGCCAGCTTGCCGTGCTGCACGGCCTGGACAGTGAGGTCCTGGTCGAGGCTGGTGCAGTCGCCGCCGGCATAGACGCCGGGGATGCTGGTGCGCAGCTGTTCGTCCACCAGAATGCGGTCGCCCTGGCGCTTCAGCTCACGGGCCAGTGGATCGCTCAGCGCTGCGTCGTCGAAGGTTTGGCCGATGGCTTTGAAGATCGCATCGGCGGCCAGTTCGAAGGTTTCGCCGGTGCTCTGCAAGCGACCATTCTCCAGTCGCGTGCGGGCAAAGCGCATGCCGCGGACCTGGCCCTTTTTGTTCAGCAACACCTCTTCGGGTTGAGCCCAGGTCAACAGGCGGACCTGATTGGCCTTGGCAATGTCCTGTTCGTGCTCGGTGGCGCCCATTTCCTCCAGGCCACGGCGGTACACCAGGTTCACGTCACGGGCACCGAGGCGAGCCATTTGCACCGCCATGTCGATGGCGGTATTGCCGGCGCCGAGGACGATGCAGCGATCGGCCAGTGGCAATTGAGTCAGGTCATCGGCCTGACGCAGTTCTCGGATGTAGTCAGTGGCCGCGAGCATGCCGGGGGCCTCTTCATGGGCCAGACCGAGTTGCTTGCTGGCGGCCAGGCCGAGGCCGAGGAACACCGAATCGAACTGCTGACGCAGTTCAGTCAGGCTGAGGTTGTCGCCGAGTTTGTGCCCGTGACGGATCTCGATCCCGCCGATACCCAGCAGAAACTCCAGCTCTTGTTGAGCGAAGTCGTCCACCAGTTTGTACTTGGCGATCCCGTATTCGTTGAGTCCGCCGGCTTTCTCGCGGGCCTCGAAAATCACCACCTCATGGCCGTGCATCGCCGAGCGGTGAGCGCAGGACAAACCCGCTGGCCCGGCACCGACCACCGCAATGCGCTTACCGGTGGGTGCTGCACGTTTGAACGGATGTTCGCTGAACTGCGCGTTATCCACGGCATAACGTTGCAGCAGGCCGATCAGTACCGGCGCGCATTCCTGGGCGTTGTTGCGCACGCAGGCTTGCTGGCAAAGGATTTCCGTCGGACAGACCCGCGCGCAACTGCCGCCAAGGATGTTCGCCGAAAGGATTGTCTGCGCGGCGCCCTGAACGTTTTCCTGATGGATATTGCGGATGAACGAGGGGATGTCGATCTCGCTCGGGCATGCATTGACGCACGGTGCGTCGTAGCAATACAGACAGCGTGAGGCTTCAAGTGTGGCCTGACGGGCATTGAGCGGCGGCGCCAGATCAGTGAAATGGCCGGCAAGGGCGGCTGCATCCTCATGGGGATGCGGGAGGTGGTTCAGGGTCTTGATCACGGTCATGGCCTCACGGTTTTGAGGTACTGCCTCTGATGGGCATTGGTTCTTGTATTGCCTGTGCCGGCCCCTTCGCGGGCAAGTCTCGCTCCTACAGGGGGATGCATTCCAAATGTAGGAGCGTGGCTTGCCCACGATAGGCCGAAGGCCGCTTTCAGCGTTTCACAGCAACCGGCCTGTGCAACTCGGCGCGTTTGCTCAGCAGATCGAACACCGCCGGGTAGGCCGGCCGCTCGATGTAACGCCCGGCGCCGCGTTCGGCCCGCAGATCGCCGTCGACCCAGACCAGCCGACCCTGGCTGATGGTATGACTGGGCACGCCGCGCACGGTCTTGCCTTCGAAGATGTTGAAGTCGACCTGCTGGTGATGGGTCTTGGCGGAAATGGTTCGGGTGCCTTCCGGGTCCCAGAGCACCAGGTCGGCATCGGCACCGACGCGGATCGAGCCTTTACGCGGGTACAGGTTGAAAATCTTCGCGGTGTTGGTAGAAGTCAGGCCAACGAAATCCTGCATCGACAGACGCCCAGTGTTCACGCCTTCATGCCAGAGCACGGCCATGCGGTCTTCGATACCGGCAGTGCCGTTGGGGATCTTGCTGAAATCGTCACGGCCGGCGGCTTTCTGCTCGGCGCAGAAACAGCAATGGTCGGTGGCGGTGGTGTGCAGGTTGCCCGATTGCAGGCCATGCCAAAGCGCTTCTTGATGGCCGCGAGGGCGGAAGGGTGGGCTCATCACATAACCGGCGGCGGTTTGCCAATCCGGGTGCTGGTAAACGCTATCGTCCAGCAGCAGATGCCCGGCCAGAACTTCGCCGTAGACTGGCTGGCCTTTGCTGCGGGCGTAGGTGATTTCATCCAGTGCCTCGCGGGTCGAGACGTGGACCAGATACAACGGCGTGCCGAGGGTTTCGGCGATCCGGATAGCGCGGCTGGCGGCTTCGCCTTCAACCTGGGAGGGCCGCGATAATGGATGGGCTTCGGGGCCTGTGATGCCCTGGGCCATCAGTTTGCGTTGCAGGTGATAGACCAACTCGCCGTTCTCCGCGTGCACCGTCGGTATGGCGCCCAGCTCCAGACAGCGC
>JAPLSD010000856.1 GCA_026398835.1 Pseudomonas sp. | reverse complement strand
TTGGGAAATGCCAGTGAAGCGGACATGGTGGATCGTCTCTCTGGTCGGGAAATGATGGTGTTGCAACAGCTTGCACGAGGAAAGACCAATAAGGAGATTGCCGATGGAATGTTTCTCAGCAACAAAACAGTGAGTACCTACAAGACGCGCTTACTGTTAAAGCTCAATGCCCGCTCATTGGTTGACCTGATCGAGCTTGCGCAACGCAATGGATTGGTTTGAATCCCGACACTAAAGACAACAAGAAAGGGGGACGTCATTACGCGTTGCTCGGCCTTGAACCGGTTTGTCTGTGTCTACCTGAGTACTCGCAACCTATGCTTTTCTCTTGGTGTCCTTGCATACGCTAATTGTTTGCCGTGCCGCACCGAGCACTGCTCTATCGGTCGACAGGACGTCTCTGCGAAAAAGTCAGTGGTCAGGTACCGGGCAGCCAACAAAAAAGCCTCCGTTTCGGGAGGCTTTTAGGTGTTAATCGTCAAAATCATAATCGGCCAATTGCTTTTGCAGACGGCGCTCTTCCAAAAGGTTGTCAATGGTGCGGCGTTTGCTGAGATTGGTCTTCGCTACCTCCACCACAGGCTCGGCATCCTCTGACTCAACGGCGGTGAAGTCGTCTTCTACGTCCAGTTGCTCTTTACTAGCGCTCATAAAGTTAACTCCAGGCTAAGACTGCCATTGGGGGTCCTTATAGCGATAATCCGGTGTCGGGTAAAAAAGATTTTTTCAATCGATCGATCATCAAACTCTATGGATGCTCAATCGTCAGAGGTCTTGTGCTTGTATTCGCACAGGTCTTCGATCCGACAGCTGCCACAGCGTGGCTTGCGGGCCTGGCATACATAGCGTCCGTGGAGGATGAGCCAGTGGTGCGAGTCGAGCAGAAATTCCTTTGGCACGAACTTCATCAGTTGTTTTTCTACCTCGACGACATTTTTCCCCGGCGCCAGTCCTGTACGGTTACTGACCCGAAAAATATGCGTGTCGACGGCCATGGTGAGCTGGCGAAAGGCCGTGTTGAGCACCACATTAGCGGTTTTGCGTCCCACGCCGGGGAGTGCTTCAAGCTCTTCGCGTGTTTGCGGAACTTCACCGCTATGACGCTCGACCAGCAATCGACAGGTTTCGATCACGTTCTTCGCTTTGCTGTTGTACAGGCCGATGGTCTTTATGTACTCCGACAGCCCTTCGACACCGAGCGCATGGATCGCCGCAGGGGTGTTGGCGACCGGGAACAGTTTCGCTGTGGCCTTGTTGACCCCAACGTCCGTCGCCTGGGCAGACAGGATGACCGCGATCAACAGCTCAAACGGTGAGGAATAAGCCAGCTCGGTTTTCGGTTCCGGATTGTCTTCGTGAAGCCGGCGGAATATTTCCAGACGTTTTGCGGCGTTCATGGGTAAAGCGTTTCCTTGAAGGCGGTCAGTGTGGTTTGGAGGAGGCGGCCCAGGCCTGTTTCGCGGCGATCAGCAGCCCTAGCAGGATAAACCCGCCTGGCGCCAGAGTGAGCAAGCGCGGTCCCGTATCCTGGGCCCATAGCCAGAGCTGCCAGTGAGTATCGGCGGATCCGGCCAGCCACGACAAATGGCTGCCAAGCGAACCCGTTCCCAGCACTTCACGCAATGTGCCCAGTGCAATCAACAGCGCGCCAAACAGGCCAAACAGTCGCAGGCGTTCAGACATCAGGCTGTGTTCGAAAAATCCGTTGAGTTCGAGCAACACGCATTGAAGGGCAATCAGTCCAAGATAAATGCCCAGGCTTCGATGCAGCTCAAGAGCCCAGACTTGCAAGGCCAGTTCTGCACAACTGACGGTCGTCGCGGCCAGCACAATATTGGCTGCCAGGCGCAGACTGGGACTCAGCCAGGTCCGAATCGCTTTCACGGTCATGCCATAGATTGCGATGATCACAATGGACATCAGCCACAAACCGACGGCCTTGACCAAGGTGTCGCTGACACCAATCAGCGGCGCGAGCATCAGCGAATTGCGCAGTGTCGAGGTGTTAATCATGAGCAGGCTTTCCCGTGAGTTGTGCCTGATGCTCGTCGAAATAACGCAGCGCATCATGAATGGCGCTTATCACCGACCTTGAGGTAATTGTCGCTCCGGCCATCTGATCGAATTGACCGCTGTCCTTTTTAAGGGCCCAGCCCGAGTCGGGCGGATCATTGCGTGATTTGCCGGAAAAGCTTTGCAACCAAGGATTCGGGGTCGCCGCAATTTTCCCTCCAAGCCCCGGGGTTTCTGACTGTTTGAGGGTTTTTACGCCCAGCAGCTTGCCGTTTGCCCCGATCCCGATCAACAGCTCAATAGGGCCTGCGTAGCCAACCGTCTGACTGCGCAGAATCACCGCGCTGGGTTGACCGGATTGAGTCGCCAGATACCCGCCAAGCAATTGGCTACTGCCAAGCTCTACGTCCGTAAGAGACAGCGGCTGGTCCAGTGGCTGATTGTCGTAGCTGCCTTGGGGCAGCATTTCCAGCAGATTGCGATTTTGTATTGCTCGTTGTTCTGCCGCGATGCGCGGCGCGGCGACGTGTTGCACGAAGAATGTCGCGGTTCCACCCAAACCGGCCAGTAACACCAGAATCAGTATGCCGACATTTTTGTTCATGGCGCAGACGGCTCTGGTTGGGAAGCGAAGAGGCGTTCCAGCGTGGGCACGGCGAGATTCATCAAGAGGACGGAAAATGCCACGCCGTCGGGGTAACCGCCCCAGGTCCGAATGAGATAGGTCAGCAGGCCAACGCCTGCTCCGAACAGCAGTCTGGCTTTTGGGTTTTTGGCGCCGGAGATCGGTTCAGTGACGATAAAGAACGCCCCGAGCATGCTCGCGCCCGTCAGCAA
>JAPLSD010000071.1 GCA_026398835.1 Pseudomonas sp. | reverse complement strand
CAGTTCTTGTGGATTCATTATTCGAACACCCTGGGAAGCACGTTGTGATGAAAAAGTACGTCAGCTTTGGCTGATGTCGTACGTCATCGTACAACTAAAATTATAATCGTCAACTGCATTTCATCCAAAGGATTTGCCGATAACTTCCTGTAGAGCTGGCGAAGCCTACGTTCGCCTGCAAAGCGGTCGTAAAACGGGTGGCCGCAATCTTCCTGAAGAACCGCGTTTAAATCATCTACGACTGCTCCGCAGCCGAACGAAGTCTACGACGAACTCAGTGATACGTTGTCCGAGGAGTGGAAAAAATCACCGGCGGTGGAAAGTTGGAGGGCAACTGGCGGTGAGAGTGGATCGTTCGATTTTAAATCCGGTTAAACATATCAGCGATCGTTCCCACGCTCCCGCGTGGGAATGCATCCCGTGACGCTCCGCGTCACCCCCAAAGCGGACGCAGAGCGTCCAGGGCGGCATTACTTTGCTGCGCGTGGGAACGATCAGCTATCACAGATTAACCCCGCTGCGCCTCTGCCTCTTCATGGGCATGGCGCAGACGTTCGCGGCTGTTGGTCAGGTGCAGACGCATGGCCGCGCGGGCTGCGTCCGAATCCTGGCGGGCAATCGCTTCATAAATTTCTTCGTGTTCACGACTCAAACGACTCATGTAGTGCTGCTGGTCATCATGGGCCAGACGCGCTGAATTGAGTCGGGTGCGCGGAATGATACTGGTGCCCAGGTGGGTCATGATGTCTGTGAAATAGCGGTTGCCAGTGGCCAGCGCGATCTGCAAATGAAACTGGAAATCCGACCCCACCGCATCTCCGGCACGGGCCGCACTTTCATTCAACGCATCCAGCGCTGCCCGCATCAACGCCAACTGCTCGGCACTGCGGCGTTGCGCCGCTAATCCAGCGGACTCCACTTCCAGGCTGATACGCAGTTCAAGAATTGCCAACACGTCGCGCAAGGTCACCACGGTCGCCGGATCGATACGGAAGCCGCTCGGGCTCGGTGTGTCCAGCACAAAGGTGCCGATACCGTGGCGAGTCTCGACTTGCCCTGCGGCCTGCAAGCGGGAAATCGCTTCGCGCACCACCGTGCGGCTGACGCCATGAGCCTCCATGATCGCCGACTCGGTGGGCAACTTGTCGCCACGTTTGAGCAAGCCATCGCGAATCTGTTCGGACAGTACCGTCACCAGCTCCTGCGCAAGGCTGCGGCGCTTGCGTGGAAGGCGTGGCGCGTCGATCTGGTTTTCCATGGTGAACATTTTTCTCGGTAAACGGCTGAACCCGCATCATAGCTCAACAAGGTTGTACGATCACCGCCCCCGTGAACCACCCTCCCTACGCCGTCACAGTTTGCTCGACCAAGTGACCACCTTCGATACGCACATGCCGTGGGTGGAAACGTTTGAGACTGCTGCGATGCCCGACGCTGACGATGCTCAAGCCCGGCAACTGATGAATCAAGGCTTGATAGAGCGCAGCTTCGTCCTCTTCGTCCATCGCCGAGGTGGCTTCATCCATGTACAGCCAATGCGGTGCATAGAGCAGCACACGGGCAAAGGCCAGACGTTGCTGTTCGCCCGGCGACAACATGCGCTGCCAGTGATTGCTCTCATCCAGGCGCGGAATCAGGTGCGGTAAACGACAGGTCTCCAGCACTTGCACATAACGCTCGTGAGGATAAACGTCACCCGGCTGTGGATAACTCAGGGCATCACGCAGGCTGCCAATCGGTAGATAAGGCTTTTGCGGCAGGAACAGATAACGCTGAGCCGGCACACGGATACTGCCGTGGCCGTTGGGCCAAAGATGCCCCATGGCCCGCAGCAAAGTACTTTTGCCGCTACCGGAACGGCCGCTGAGCATCAGGCGCTCACCGGCCGTAACGCTCATATTGGCGCCGGCGAGCAAGTGACGGCCATCGGCCAGGTCCAGCCCCAGGTTATGCACCTTCAGCTCATCGCCATGGCTCTGCACATCGATTGCCGGCGCCCGCTCTTCGTTTTCGGTCATGGCCTGGTGGAAGCTCAGCAACCGGTCACAGGT
>JAPLSD010000554.1 GCA_026398835.1 Pseudomonas sp. | reverse complement strand
GAAGTGGTTGAAGAACACTTCGGCATCGGTGCCGGCAAGCTGATCACCCTGCTGTATTTCTTTGCGATCTTCCCGATCCTGCTGGTGTACAGCGTGGCGCTGACCAACACCTTGACCAGCTTCATGGAACATCAGTTACACATCGCACCGCCACCACGAGCAATCCTTTCGCTGCTGCTGATCCTCGGTTTGATGACCATCGTACGTTGCGGCCAGGGTGTGATCGTCAGGGCTATGAGCGTGCTGGTTTACCCGTTCGTCGCCGCCCTTCTGCTGCTCGGCTTGAGCCTGATCCCCAACTGGAACGGTTCGTTCTTTGCCTCGGCCAGCGAAGGTATGCCGCTGCCGCTGTTCTTCAAAACGCTGTGGCTGGCGATTCCGGTGATGGTGTTCTCGTTCAACCATTCACCGATCATTTCCGCGTTCGCCGTCGACCAGAAGCAGCGTTACGGCGCTCAGGCCGAGCGCAAGAGCAGCGGCATTCTCGCGATCGCCCACAGTATGATGGTGCTGACGGTGATGTTCTTTTGCTTCAGTTGCGTGCTGGCCTTGTCGCCGGCTGACCTGGCAGCCGCCAAGGCGCAGAACATCTCGATACTGTCGTATCTGGCCAACCATTTTCAGACACCCGTGATCGCTTACGCCGCGCCGTTGATCGCACTGGTGGCCATCACCAAATCCTTCCTCGGCCACTACATCGGCGCCAGCGAAGGCTTTCAGGGCTTGATCGTGAAAAGCCTGCGCAGCCGTGGCCAAGTCATGTCGGCGAGCTGGCTGAACCGTGCAACGGCGCTGTTCATGGTGCTCACTTGCTGGGCCGTGGCGACCTTCAACCCGAGCATCCTCGGGATGATCGAAACTCTGGGCGGGCCAATCATCGCCTGCCTGCTGTTCCTGATGCCGATGTATGCAATTCGCCGGGTGCCGGCGTTGCGCCAGTACTCTGGACAGTTGTCGAATGTGTTCGTGGTTGTGATCGGTTTAGTGGCGCTTTCGGCGATCATCTTCTCGTTCATGCCCTGAAGCGGGCACACATTGAAAGGCGGGCCATGGAGCTCGCCTTTTTTGTGCCCGGTTTATTGCCTGACAATTTTCCCGGCATGCCCTTTGCTTTGTCAGACAGGAGGTAAATGGACGTTATGAAACCTCAGCGAACGGCCTGCCGATGGTCCGGAAATACGAACTAATCCTGACCACGGCCGGTCAATGACTGCACGATCCAATCAAGCGGTGACGCATTATGGACAATCCATTTCAGATCATTACCGATGCCTTTGCCCCGCAGTATCAGGTCAACCTGAGCATCCAAGGGCTCGACGGCAGCATCATGCTGACCCTTTCCAATGCTGGCCGTGTGGTGGCCAAACGCATGATCAGCACCGAACAACGCAATGATCCACAGCGGCTGAAACGGCTGGTGCAAAGTATTCAGTTCGGCATCGCCATCGAACAGGGCCACAGCGCCATGGCGATTCTCGAAGCCATGACCGACAGCGATAATCTCAAGCTGCTGGCGCCACCACGCAAGGGCCGGCCGGGCGGCCAGCCCCATCTTGCTGCGAGGATTTAGCGCTCGCCTGCTTCCTCGACTTCCTGATGATCGCTGGAGCCCCCACCGGCTTTACGTTGTGGGCTTGCGATCTTCACCGAAGGGAACTGCGACGAGGCGTAACGCACCACCAGAATCGCAAACGCCAGCAGCAAAATCCCACCGCACAGATAAATAATCCCCACGTCTGGCGGATTATGGTGCGAGACGTTGGAAATCAGCAGACGGGTCAGTGCCGTGATCGCCACGTAGATCAGGAAGCGCACTGGCATGTGATTGGTCTTGAAGTAAATCCCGACCATCGCTCCCAGTTCGAGGTAGATGAACAGCAGCAGAATGTCATCGATCTTGATATTTCCTGCTTCGATCATCTGCAGAAATTCCATCACCGCCGCCCAGGCCGTCACCGCACCAATAGCGAACAGCGCCAGGTAATGGAACGTCTCG
>JAPLSD010000533.1 GCA_026398835.1 Pseudomonas sp. | reverse complement strand
TAACCGTCTGGAAGCCAACCCCAGTGGTTACCTGCTGGGCCGCGACAAGAACAAGGAGTTCACACCATGAAGCTCGCCTACCGCGTCGTCGGCCACCTCACACTGATCGCCAGCTTCGTACTGACCAGCGCCTGCTCAATCTTGCCCAAGGCGGAGCCTGCCGACATCTATCGGTTGCCCACCACACAGAGCAGCGCGCCGGCCCCCCACAGCAGTCCGCTGCCATGGTCATTGCGCCTGGCCAAGCCACGCGCCAGCGAAGCCTTGAACAGCCCGAATATCGCCGTCGTACCGCAAGGTGATCTGATCAGCAGCTACAAGGCTTCGCGCTGGAGCGACCCGGCGCCAACCCTGCTGCGCAACCGGCTGTTCGATGGCTTTCAGCGTGACGGACGGGTGCAGTTGCTCAGCACCGATGACAGCAATCTGCAGGCTGATTTCGAATTAGGCGGGGAATTGCAGGCGTTCCAGACCGAGTATCAGGGCAATGCCGTGGAAGTGGTGGTTCGCCTGGATGCGCGACTGGTGCGCGGCAATGATCAACGGATCATCGCCAGCCGCCGCTTTGAAGTGCGTCAGCCGCTGAACGATCCGAAAGTCCCGGCGGTGGTCGCAGGGTTTGGCCAGGCCAGCGACAAGCTGACGGGGCAGGTGATTGGTTGGGCAGTGGAGCAGGAGCAGAGGTCTGCGCCGCCTCAACCAAAGAACCAATAACAAACCCCAATCGCTGCCACAACGCCGGCAAACTCGGCCAGCAGCGCGCAACCCACCGCATGGCGAGCGCGCTGAATACTGACGGCGCCGAAGTACACCGCCAGCACATAGAAGGTGGTTTCGGTACTGCCCTGTATGACTGCCGCCGCCAGTGCCGGGAAGCTGTCCACGCCCTGGGTTTTCATGGTTTCGATCAGCATTGCCCGAGCGGCACTGCCAGAGAAGGGTTTGACCATCGCCGTCGGCAAAGCGTCGACGAAACGGGTGTCCCAACCGGCCCATGCCACCAGATGACGAATCCCGTCCAGACCAAAATCCAGCGCCCCGGACGCCCGCAATACGCCTACCGCACAGAGCATCGCCACCAGATACGGCAACAGGTTCTTGGCGACATCGAAACCTTCTTTGGCGCCTTCGACGAACGCTTCGTACACCTTGACCTTGCGTAGCGCACCGATCACCAGAAACAGCATGATCAGCCCGAATAGCGTCAGGTTACCGAGAATCGACGAGAGGCTGGCCAGCGCTGTGGCGGAAAGCGTCGCCAGCAACGCGATGAAGCCGCCCAACGCTAACGCGCCCGGAATCAGATAAGCCAGCACCACCGGATCCCATAGCCGCAGGCGCTGCATGACCGCCACCGACAGCAGACCCGTCAGGGTCGAGGCGCTGGTGGCCAGCAGGATCGGCAGGAATACCATCGTCGGGTCAGGAGCACCTTGCTGCGCGCGATACATGAAGATCGTGACTGGCAGCAAGGTCAGCGATGAAGCGTTGAGCACCAGAAACAGAATCTGTGCGTTGCTCGCCGTGGTCGTGCTGGGGTTCAGCTCCTGCAAGGCGCGCATGGCCTTTAAGCCGATCGGCGTGGCCGCGTTGTCCAGGCCCAGGCCATTGGCGGCCAAGTTCAGGGTGATCAAACCAATGGCCGGGTGACCGGCGGGGACTTCCGGCATCAGGCGCAAAAACAGCGGACCGAGCGCCTTGGCCAGCCAGTCGACGATCCCGGCCTTTTCGGCGATCCGCAGAAAGCCCAGCCAGAGGGTCAGGGTGCCAAACAGCAGGACCATCACGTCCACCGACAACTTGGCCATGGCGAAGATACTTTCCACCATCGCCGCGAAGATCCCGGCATTGCCGCCAATCAGCCACTGCGCCAGTGCCGAGACGGCAGCCACGATGAAGAAGCCAAGCCATAGGCCATTGAGCATCAGTTAAATCCCCCAGAAGATGCGACGAATGATAGCGGTCAGTTGCCAGAAACAACAAACCCCGGTTTCCCGGGGTTTGTTGTAGGCGGTCTGAAGGACCTTAGTTGTTAGACGTCTCGCCGGCTGGCAGCGGCTCTTTGCTGCGCCAGTGCGGCAGGGAGTTCC
>JAPLSD010000272.1 GCA_026398835.1 Pseudomonas sp. | reverse complement strand
TGGTCACGGCGGCGGCGGGCGTACCGATTACCGTTACTTCCTCGGCGAAGACCGCGCCATGGGCTATGCCCGTGAAGCGCTGCGTCAGGCGCTGGTCAACCTCGAAGCGATCCCTGCACCGGCCGGCACTTTGCCGGTAGTCCTCGGTTCCGGATGGTCTGGCGTACTGTTGCATGAAGCGGTAGGTCACGGTCTGGAAGGCGACTTCAACCGTAAAGGCAGCTCGGCTTACAGCGGACGTATGGGTGAAATGGTGGCTTCCAAACTTTGCACCATCGTCGACGACGGCACCCTGGCGGGCCGCCGTGGCTCCTTGAGCATCGATGACGAAGGCACCCCGACCGAGTGCACCACGCTGATTGAAAACGGCGTACTCAAAGGTTATATGCAGGACAAGCTCAATGCCCGCCTGATGGGCGTGGCCCGCACCGGTAACGGTCGTCGCGAGTCATACGCGCACTTGCCGATGCCGCGGATGACCAACACCTACATGCTCGCGGGTGAAAGCGATCCGGCCGAAATCATCGCCTCGGTGAAAAAGGGCATCTACTGCGCCAACCTCGGCGGCGGTCAGGTGGACATCACCAGCGGCAAATTCGTGTTCTCCACCAGCGAGGCCTATTTGATCGAAGACGGCAAAATCACCGCGCCGGTCAAAGGTGCGACGTTGATTGGTAACGGTCCGGAAGCCATGAGTAGAGTGTCGATGGTCGGTAACGACCTGGCGCTGGATAGCGGTGTGGGGACGTGTGGCAAGGATGGGCAGTCGGTGCCGGTGGGTGTCGGCCAGCCAACCTTGAAAATCGACGCGATCACCGTGGGTGGCACGGGCGCTTGAGAGGGAGCCTTGGGTGGGCGAACCGCAAAGCGGGACAACCCACCCGGGGTCGAAGACTAACGCAGACCGCGTTGCGTCTCGTCCAGCTCACGGATGTACTTGAAGATTTTTCGGCTGGCAGCAGGTGGCTTGCTTTGCGCAAGTTCATGCTGGGCCTGACGGATCAAGGAACGCATTTGCTGGCGATCCGCGTCCGGGTAGTCGATGACGAACTTCTCCAGGACGCCGTCATCGCCCGCGATCAAGCGATCGCGCCAGCGTTCAAGGCCGTGGAAACGTTCGTTGTACTGCCGAGTGGAGGCATCGAGTTGATCAAGCAACATCAGAATGGCGTCAGTGTCCTGATCGCGCATCAGTTTGCCGATGAACATGAGGTGCCGTTTACGCGCGATATTCGCGGTGTGCTTGGGCGCATCGTTCAGAGCCCGGCGCAAGGCGTCGGTCAATGGCAGTTTTGCCAGCAAGTCAGGCTTGAGTGTTGTAAGGCGCTCGCCAAGATCAACCAGAGCATGCAGCTCACGTTTGACCTGGGATTTGCTTTTTTCTCCCCCGTCGAGGGAGTCGTCGTAAGAATCAACCATGGTGGCAGTCCGCAAAGAAACGCCGCCATGATAACCAGTCGGGGGCCGCTTGTCCGGCCCGGTCGCTCGAAGGCCTTAACCGAAAGCAGAATTTGAGTGGAGAACACCATGAGTGCAGCAGAAAGCGTCGGCCCACAAGCTTTGCCGGCACTGCAGGAACAAGTCGAGCAGATCATTGCCGAGGCCAAACGCCAGGGCGCCAGCGCCTGCGAAGTCGCGGTGTCTCTGGAGCAGGGTCTGTCGACCTCGGTTCGCCAGCGGGAAGTCGAAACCGTTGAGTTCAACCGTGACCAGGGCTTTGGCATCACCTTGTATGTCGGCCAGCGCAAAGGCTCGGCCAGCACCTCGGCCAGCGGTCCGGAGGCGATTCGCGAAACCGTCGCCGCCGCTCTGGCCATTGCCAAGCACACCTCGGAAGACGAATGCTCGGGTCTGGCTGATGCCGCCTTGATGGCCAAGGACTTGCCGGATTTCGACCTGTTCCACGCCTGGGACATCACTCCAGAGCAAGCCATCGAGCAGGCATTGGCCTGTGAAGCGGCAGCGTTTGCCACCGACAGCCGGATCAAGAACGCCGACGGCACCACCCTGAGCACCCATCAGGGCTGCCGTGTGTATGGCAATAGCCACGGGTTTATCGGCGGGTACGCGTCGACCCGACACAGCCTGAGCTGCGTGATGATCGCCGAAGCCGACGGCCAGATGCAGCGTGATTACTGGTATGACGTGAATCGCCAGGGCGAATTG
>JAPLSD010000393.1 GCA_026398835.1 Pseudomonas sp. | reverse complement strand
GAACACCGAGAACGCTACCAGGCAGGTGATGGTGAAGCGCAACCCGATGTCTTCGCGCTTGAACTTGGTGACCTTTTCTTCCTGCTGGCGCAGTTTGACTTCCTGTTCCGCCAGGTTTTGCTCGGCTTGCTGGAGCATCTGTGCGGCTTCGAGGATTTCCACGAACTGCAGCTTTTCAGTGTTCCAGCCCGCCTTCAATTCGCCGACTTGCAGGTCTTTCACGCTGCCTTTCAAGTGTTGGGCATCGGCGTAAATCACATTCAGACCATGGGCGCGCAGAAGGTGATCGCGGCGCAGGCGTGTGTCCTCGTTGAGGGCGTCCTTGTTCGCCAGATCGAAGCCGTCGACTCGGTAGTGCGACCACTTTTTCTGCGCCCAGGTGATCCCCTGTGCCAACAGAAAGCGGCCAATCCCACGGTTCCATGGCTCGATCTGCAAGCCGCTTTCAGGGCCGAAATGCACCCGATGAGTGGCGTGATCGACCCACACGTCCAGGTGGTTCTGCTCTTTGCGTACCCGCTGGTTCGGCAGCTGGATACTCATGCGCAGCAGGCTGCGATCCTTGTTGTTGCGCTCGGCATAGCCGAACTCGACAAAGCGCAAGGGCCGCCCGCCCGTGGCGCGATCGGTTTGCAGCGGCGCCAGACGGAGCATCTTGTGGTGCTCGGCATGGACGTCCGCCCACGGCAGCTCGACCACTTCGGGGGCGGTTTCATCGGCTGCGGTTTCGGGTGAATTCTGGGTATCAGTCATAACGGCGAGATCCTGTCCAAGCTCTGCTTGCCGACAGCAAGTGAACTGTCGGCAAAGGCTTATCGGCCGTTTTTTTCAGGACTGGAGGGTAAAAGCCGCTTAACTGGCACGAAGTCCTTCAATAAAGTTCAAGATGTGCGCGCCCAGCTCGGCGGCCAGCGGCAGTTGCGGGTCTTTGTAGGAAGCCAGTTGGCGTTTGATGTCGTTGGGTACGATGCGCATGACGTGGTTCATGCCTTCGATCAGCGCCAGCTCGGCATCCGGTTTGGCCGCCTTGAGCATTTTTGCATCGCCGACGCCGACCTGAATGTCGTTGCTGCCCTGGATGATCAAGGCTGGCATTTTCAATTTGCCGAAGGCCGCTGCCGGGTCCTGGCGAAACAGTGTGATCAGATACGGTTGCACGCTGGGGCGGAAAATCACTTGCAGCTGCGGCGGCACATCCTCGTCAACGTGGCCGGCCTTGAGGCTGTCGAGCAGCTGATTACTGCGCAGCACCAACGGTGGTGGCAGGCGATAGCTCAACTGCTGACGCAACACCTCGTCGATCGGGCGGGCGCTGCCTGAGACGGAGATCACTGCGCCAGCCTCCACTGTCGGAGCCGCAAGGCTGGCGATCAGTGCGCCTTCGCTGTGTCCGAGAAGGATCAAGGGGCCGAAGCGTGGATCGGCCTTGAGCTTCTGGCCCCAGGCCACGGCGTCGGCCACGTAGGCATCCAGCGTCAGATTGCGTTCGTCTGGGGTGGCCGCGAGGCTGGCGGCCACACCGCGTTTGTCATAGCGCACGCTGGCGATGTTGTGTTTGGCCAGCACCCAGGCCAGGCGCTTGAGGCTGTCATTGCGTCCGCCGTCGGGGTTGTTGCCGTCGCGATCAGTGGGGCCGGAACCGGATATGATCAATACCACCGGCACGGGCGTGTCGGATTTGGGCAGCAACAACGAGCCGTACAACTCGCCGCTGCCGGTGTCCAGGCTGATCGGGCGTTGCAATACGGTGGTCTGGCCGGTGGCCTGGACCAGGCCGGTAAACAGGGTAAGGCTCAAGGCAAGAACTCGCAGCATCATCGCGCCATCATGAACAAGGTGCTGGTTGGACTCGCAGGCACCGATAAGGTTCGAGGATGAACTACTTTGGCAGCCTGCGTATACTGACGCGCTTAGTTAT
>JAPLSD010000319.1 GCA_026398835.1 Pseudomonas sp. | reverse complement strand
GTCGGCCGCACGCCGTGCAAGCTCACCTGCCAAGGCGGCGAGCGCCTGACCTTCAGCCGCAAAACGCTCCTCACCGATATGAAACGGCACTACCGCGTAGCTGTTGCTGGTAATCACGTTTGCACCACTTTCGATATAAGCCGTATGAACGGCCTCCACCGCTTGTGGTGCTTCGCTCAAGGCCAGCGCGGACCACTCAGGCTGCCTGAACGGCGCGCCTCGGCGTTGCAGTTCGCGACCCATACCGCCATCCAGAATTACCGTGCTGCCTGCGCCCATATGCTTTTTACTCATATGCTTATGAAAATAACTCACTACCAGAGTCGTTCTTATAACTATTAAATACGCACCATTCAGTTAATAACAACTTCTTTTTTAGTCAGGAACTGCCCGTGAAACTTCAACCGCTGCTGGCCTTGGGCCTGACGATTCTCGCTGCCTCTTCCCAAGCCTTTGCTGGCGCCACGCTGGATCGCATCGAGCAAAAGAAAGAGTTGGTGGGCGTGCTGATGGAAAGTTATCCACCCTTCTCGTTCCTCAACGATCAGAACCAACTCGACGGTTTCGACGTCGACGTGGCCAAGGCCGTGGCGGACAAACTCGGCGTCAAACTGCGCCTCGAGACGCCGTCCTGGGACGTGATCGCTGCCGGTCGCTGGAGCGGTCGCTATGACATCTGCATCTGCTCCATGACCCCGAGCAAGGCCCGCGCCGAAGTCTTCGACTTCCCGGTGGAGTACTACGCCTCGCCGGCAGTGATCGTGGTCAATGCCAAAGACGACCGCATCCACAGCGCCAAAGACCTGAGCGGCAAAAAAATCGGCCTCACCAGCGCGTCCAGCTACGAGAGCTACCTGAACAAAAACCTGGCGATCGAAGGCACCGAAGACACTCAATTGCAGTACCCGTTCGAGGACGTGCAAATCGCCCCGTACGACACCGACAACGTCGCCTTCCAGGACCTGGGGCTGGGCGCTGGCGTACGACTGGACGCGATTCTCACTAACCTTGTAACCGCACAACCGCGCCTGACCGAAGACAAGCGCTTCAAACTTGCCGGCGAACCGCTGTACTCGGAACCTAACTCTGTGGCCATCGAAAAAGGTGATGCGCAGTGGGATGGCAAAGTGCGCGAAGTCTTCGCCCAACTGAAGCAGGACGGCACCCTGACCCGGCTGTCGCAAAAATGGATCGGCGCCGACATCAGCAAATGACTTCTTTCCCTCACCCT
>JAPLSD010000600.1 GCA_026398835.1 Pseudomonas sp. | reverse complement strand
GAAGGCGACTTCGATCTGGCCATCGACCTCAACGACGGCAGTTACCCCGGTTTGTTATCCACAGCCTTGCTCGATGAGCAGATTTTCCCGGTCTGTGCTCCAGGCTTGCTGCGCGGCCGACCGCCCCTGCACGGGCCGGCGGACTTGGTGCATTTTCCGTTGTTGCACGACATCACCGCCTGGCGCGGCAGTTATGAATACGCGGAATGGGAGTTCTACCTGAATGCCATTGGCTTCGAAGGCGCGGATGTCCGGCGTGGGCATACCTTCAATCGCAACCATCTGACAATTGAGGCGGCGATTGCCGGCATGGGCGTGGCCATTGCCCGACGCACGCTGCTCAATGACGAACTGGAACGCGGCACCTTGATCGTGCCATTCGGCCTCGCGGTGCCCAATCACAAGCGCTATGTACTGCTTTATGCGCCGGGCGCGCTCAGTCACCCGGGCGTGCGGGCGGTGCACGATTGGCTGGTAGAGGAGGCAGTGATTTTTCGCAGTATGCACCCGCTGGGCGAGGGGCAATTGTGAGGAATTGGGAGGGGAAGCCGGGGCGACCCAACTCCCGACATTAACAGTGCTTTTGCCTGTTGTCCGGCTTTTTTTACGAATGAAAATTTATCTTTTTTTAGGGGTTGAATTGTTCTGCGCGCAGCCCGACTCTGTAAGTAAGAGGTCACGGTCATCACGCCTCAAGGCGTTACCGGGGAACCTCTTGCGAGCTAGCTGAAATAAGGGATGAACTATGCAAATCCAAGTCAATAGCGATAACCATATTCAAAGCAGCATCCGACTGGAGGAGTGGGTACGTACTACCATTGAGAGCACGCTCGAACGTTACGAAGAAGACCTGACTCGGGTCGAGGTTCACCTACGGGACGAGAACGGTGACAAGCCCGGTCCCCACGATATGCGCTGCCAACTTGAGGCGCGGCCAAAAGGCCATCAACCGATTTCGGTCACCCATAAAGCCGATACGCTGGACCAGGCGATCGAAGGTGCAGCCACCAAGCTTGAACATGCGCTGGAACACATGTTCGGCAAACTGCGCAACAAACGCGCCGCAGCGGCGGCAAATGAAGATGGCGGTCAGGCAGACGCGCTACTTGAAGAAGAATTTCTGGAAAATGAACAGGCCGCGCTCAATAGCTGACGCCTGACACTTCTTTACCACCCCAATGAAAACGGGCCTGCAATTGCAGGCCCGTTTTGTTTTGGGCGTTCGATGCCTGATCGTTCCCACGCTCTGCGTGGGAATGCTTCACTGGACGCTCTGCGTCCGCTTCGGCAGTGACGCAGAGCGTGGGAACGATCATCAAATCAAAACTTTTTGTATATGAGAATATTTATCATTATTATTGGCGCCCTGTTGATCCAGGTTCGGCAATAGTCCGCCGCTGGATGCCACTCTTTGATTGAGCCAGCTTTCGATGATCACCACGCCCCCCGAATCCCAGGACGCTGACAGCGCTGAAACCTTGGGTGGTCGCGCGTATTTCCTGCAGGTGTTTTTGTCCCAGCGTCCGCAGATGGAAGCGCTGGTCAGCCGCCGGGTAGGCTGTCGCGCGACGGCGGCGGATCTGGTGCAGGACTTGTTCCTGCGTTTCTGGCGCAGGCCTTTGGTGCAGGTCGAAGAACTCAGCACCTATTTGCTGCGTTGCGCTGGCAACATTGCTATTGATCATTTGCGCAGCGAAGGCGCGCGGGTACGGGTCAACGAAGGTTGGCTGCCGGAACAGCAGGACAATCAAGGCACTGAACCGCAAGCGGCGCTGGAGGCTGGCAATGATCTGCGCCATGTGGAAGCCGCATTGCGCAGTTTGCCGGAGCGTACGCGGCAGATCTTTCTGCTCAATCGCATTCACGGCCGCAAATACGCCGAGATCGCCAAGGCCATGGGGTTGTCCCAAAGTGCCGTGGAAAAACATATGATGCGCGCCCTCGAGGCCTGCAAGGCGAGTCTGCGGGAACCCTCGATACCGCGCACGCTAAGGAAAGCACCGTGATCAACACTGCCCGCGTCACTCCGACGCCCGCTCAGGAACAGGCCGCATTGGCCTGGCTGAGTCTGTTGCATGACCAGCCGAGCAGTGGCGATCACGCCACATTCAGCCGCTGGTTGCAGGCCGACCCGGCTCACGTCGAGGCCTACGCCCAGGCCCAGGTGGTCTGGGAGTTGAGCGAAGTGCCAGCGAGCAAACTGGCTCAGGAAGAAGCCTTCGCCTTGCAGGGTTACCTCAACGCCATGAACTGCTCCAGGCTCAGCTCGCTGCGACGCTGGTCCGGCGCCTTGGCCATGGCCGCCTGTTTATTGTTGATGATTTCCCTGGGCGCCGGTTGGCAGCCCTCTCGCTGGATCGATGATTGGGGGGCGGACTATGTCTCGGCGCCGGGCGAAGTGCGCACCGTCACCCTGGCCGATCAGTCGCAAGTCACCCTGGATGCCGACAGCGCTATCGCCGTGGATTTCAGCCGGGGAGAGCGGCATATCCAGCTGCGTCGTGGCGCCGGTTTTTTCAGCGTGACCCATACCGGCGAACCGTTCGTGGTTGAAGCCGAGAAGGGTGAGGCACGGGTGCTCGGCACCCAGTTCGAAGTGCGGCTACAACCGGCGGGCGCGCAGGTGACGGTGTTGTCGGGCCGGGTTGGTGTGACGGCTGACAAGGGCGCAGCGCAACAAATTCTGACGGCCGGCCAGCAAGTGGCCTATGCCTCGGGTACTGCTGACCGTTTGCATACAGTCGACAGCGACGCGCAGCTCGCCTGGCGTCAGGGCTGGCTGAATTACTACAAGGCACCGTTGGCCGATGTGGCGAAAGACCTGGGGCGTTATTACCCGGGACGGATTGTTCTGCTCAATGATGAGCTGGCTGCCCGCCGGGTCAGCGGCAGTTTTCCCAGCAAGGATCCGCAGCTGGTGTTGAATTCCCTGCAAGGGGTGTTGGGGTTTGAGCAGCACACATTGTTGGGGCGAATGATTATTTTGCGTTGAAGCCTACCGTCCGAAGATCGTGAAGATCGTTCCCACGCGGGAACGATGTTCACGGTAAAGAAATATTTTTCAAATTTCTCGTGAGGTAAACCCGAGCGACATCCGTGTAGTGCTTGAAAGTGCGATTCATTCGCATCCGAAGCGTTTCTACACAGGTCATGAGCAATGAAGTCCAGGGCAAAGTCGGCGGCAGGCGGTTCGGTTAAACAGTGGCTCGGTGCCTCGGCACTGGCCGTTTCGGGTTTGGTCCTGTTGCCGCTGAGTGTGGCATTGGCCGCAGATGCAGCCAATGCGCAACACAGTGCGCTGTTCAACTTCGCGATCGCGGCCAAACCGTTGCCTCAGGCGTTGAGCGACTTCAGCCGGGTCACGGGCATCAGTGTGATCTACACCGACGAAGCGCCTTACGACATCACGGCGCCTGCGGTCAGTGGCCAGTTGAGCTCCGAGCAGGCCATGCAGCGCCTGTTGAGCAGCTCCGGTTTCACTTTCCGTCGCACAGACGCCCACACCCTGGCGCTCGAGCCAGTGCCTCGCGAAGGCGCATTGAATCTGGGCGCGACCACCATCACCTCGGTCGTGCAGCAGCCGATGAGCTATCAGCCGCCGCCCACCAGTTCGGTGATGCGTTCCCAGGCGTTGCTGCAAGAAATTCCACAGACCGTCAACGTGATCCCGGCCCAGGTGATCCGCGACCAGGCCCCGCGCAATCTGGATGACGCGCTGGCGAACGTCAGTGGCATCACCCAGGGCAACACCTTGGCCGGTACTCAGGATTCGGTGATGACTCGCGGCTTCGGTGACAACCGTAACGGTTCGATCATGCGCGATGGCATGCCGGTGGTGCAGGGCCGAGGCCTGAACGCCTCGGTGGATCGGGTCGAGGTGCTCAAGGGGCCAGCCTCGCTGCTGTATGGCATTCAAGACCCGGGCGGCGTGGTAAACATGGTCAGCAAGAAGCCCGAACTTGCGCAATACAACGCCTTGACCCTGCGTGGTTCGACCTATGGCTCCGGCAAGAACGGCAGTGGCGGCAGCCTGGACAGCACCGGCGCGTTGGGGGATTCGGGATTGGCATACCGGATGGTTCTGGACCATGAAGATGAAGACTACTGGCGCAATTTCGGCACCCACCGCGAGTCCCTGATCGCGCCGTCCCTGGCCTGGTTCGGCGAAAGCACCAAGCTGTTATTTGCCTATGAACACCGCGAATTTCTCTCGCCGTTCGACCGTGGTACGGCCATCGATCCCAACACCAACCATCCGCTGGACATTCCCCGTGGCCGGCGTCTGGACGAGCCGTTCAACACGATGGAAGGGCGTTCGGACCTGTATCACTTCGAAGCCGACCACGACCTGAACGACAACTGGAAAGCCCACTTCGGCTACAGCTGGAACCGCGAAACCTACGACGCCAGCCAGGTCCGGATTACCGCTATCGACACCAATAATGGCACGCTGACCCGCAGTATGGACGGCACCCAGGACGCCATCAGCACCGACCGTTTCGCCACGGCCAGCCTTGAAGGCAAGGTCGACGTTGCGGGGATGCAACATGATCTGGTGTTTGGTCTCGATGACGAATACCGCAAGATCTACCGCGCCGACCTGATCCGTCAGAAAAGCCTGACGACCTTCAGTTACACCGACCCGGTGTATGGGCGTGAAGTGGCAGGCACTACCGTCAGCCCGGCCGACAGCGCT
>JAPLSD010000419.1 GCA_026398835.1 Pseudomonas sp. | reverse complement strand
TGGCTCAGACGAGGCCTGCACCGTGCTGTATCAAGCGACGGGCGGCGGCGATCAGCCGGGGCCGGCGCTGCACCGGTTCCACTACATCGAGCAGGTGCGCACCTCCCGCCAGGTCCAGCGCGACTACACCTTCACCCATCCACGTTACAACCAGCAGCACGCCGCCGACGGTGTGAACCTCGATAACCAGCGCCGCGACTACGAGCGTTACGATTACCCCGGCCGCTACAAACGCGATGCGGCCGGCAAGCCGTTCACCCAGACCCGCCTGACCGCCCTGCGTAGCGATGCGCGCATGGCCGTGGTCGAGGGCGACGACGCCCGCCTGCAACCCGGCCGGGCCTTCGACCTGATCGACCACCCGCGCGAAGACCTCAACATCCGCTGGCGCACCGTGAACATCACCCACACCGGCAAACAACACAGCAGCCAGCAGGAAGATGCCTTCGGCGGCGAACACGGCACGTCCTATCACCTCAAGGCCACACTGATCCCGAACAAGGCCGACTGGAAAGCCGAGCTGCTGCCCAAACCGCGTATCGATGGCCCGCAGATCGCCACCGTAGTCGGCCCGCCGGGCGAGGAGATCTACTGCGATGAATGGGGCCGGGTCAAGGTCAGCTTCCCGTGGGACCGCGACAGCCAGGCCAACGAACACAGTTCTTGCTGGGTGCGCGTGGCCCAGGGCTGGGCCGGCACGATGTGGGGCGCGATGGCGATCCCACGGGTCGGCCAGGAACTGATCATCAGCTACCTCGACGGCGACGCCGACCAACCGATCGCCACCGGCCGCGCCTACCGCGCCGCCAACCTGCCGCCCTATGAGCTGCCCAAACTCAACACATTAGCCACGATCAAGAGCCGGGAGCATAAGGGATCGCGGGCCAACGAGTTGCGCATTGACGACACAACCGCCCAGATCAGCACCGCGCTGTTGAGCGATCACAGCCATAGCGCCCTGCACTTGGGTTACCTCACCCACCCACGCCCTAATGGCGGTACACCGCGTGGCGAAGGCTTCGAGTTACGCACCGATGCGCACGGTGCCTTGCGCGCGGCCAAGGGGTTGCTGTTGACCGCCGAAGCACAACTTCAGGCCAGCGCCGGCCAACTTGAGCGCACGCAGGTTGTCGCGGTGTTACAGGCGGCGCTGGAGCTGGCAAAGAACATGGGGACGTCTGCCGGAAACGCTCAGGGCATTGTTCAGGACCCGCACCCACGCCAGACGCTGACCGACGCCGTGCGCGATCTCGGTCAAGGCGCCAATGACCAGCCCAACGGTACAGGCGACGGCGCTCAACCGATCATTGCCCTGAGCGGACCGGCCGGTATCGCTGCCGCCAGCCACCGCAGCATTGCGCTGGCTGCTGGCGAGCACATCGACAGCGTTGCTCAAAAGAATCAGCAGCTCACCGCCGGGCAGAAGGTGGTGATCAACGCCGGCGACGAATTGGGGCTGTTCGCTCAAGGCGGCGATATGCGCCACATCGCCCACAACGGCCAACTGCTGCTGCAAGCCCAGCACAACAGCATCCACGTGGAAGCGGACCAGAGTGTGGAAATCACCGCGAGCCAGGAGCATGTGCTGGTGGCTGCCGACAAGCACATCACCCTGCTGTGCGGTGGAACCTACATCAAGATGCAGGACGGCAATATTGAGCTGGGGATGCCCGGCACCTTCACTGTCAAGGCCGGCTCCCACCACCTCACCGGGCCGAGCCATTCCTCTACGGCATTCAACGCCTGGCAATCGGCGTCGTTCAACGAACGCTTTCAAACCTCGCTTCCAGACGGGCAACCGGCCCGCAATCGCGCCTACGCCCTGGTTCGCAAAGATGGCGCACGGATCGAAGGCCAAACCGACAGCGAAGGCTTCGTCACCCTGCAACAGGGCATGACGCTTGAAGGTCTTTCGCTGGAGTGGCTGGCAGCCCCGCTCAAACAAGGAGAACCGCATGACCGATAATCGCCAGACGCCACGTGTCGCCCCCATGAGTTACAACGCCCAGGGCCGGCCCGTGCATACCTGGATCCTGTCGCCCAGCACACTTACCGACCCGGTGCAGTGCGTGCTGCCGCCGGACAGCATCTTGCCGGTGATTTTTGTGCCGGGGATCATGGGGTCCAATCTTAAGTCTGTTCCCAAGAAACGAAGCTTGGACAGCGCCCCCGTCTGGCGCCTCGATGCCGGGCTGTTCGGCAAGAACATCTGGCTGGCCACCAACTGGATGGGCAAGTCGGCCGGCGTACGGCAAAAGAAATTGCACCCTGGTCGCGTAGAAGTCGATGACAAAGGGGCGGTGCCCAAACGCTCCGCCGGCTCGGTCACCGCGCTTGCTGGGCTGACGGGTAAACAGCTGGAAGAGGCCCTGGTTAAACGCTACCGTGAGCGAGGCTGGGGCGAGGTCAGTGAAACCAGCTATCACAACGTACTGCTCTGGCTGGAAGAGGCCTTGAACAGTGCCTACCTGCCCCACCAGTGGCCGCAATTTCAGGTAGCGCCTGAGCATCTGCACAGCCCTGTGGTCGGCACCGGCCCGATGCCAACCGCCCGGCTCAAACCCGGAATTTCCATCCCGATGCCGGCACTGGGCGCCAAGCTGGTCAGCGAACTGCCGCCGATCCTCTCCGATGAGCTATTGGCCCGTGCCGGCTATCGCATGCCCGTGCATGCCTGCGGCTACAACTGGCTGGACTCTAACGACAACGCTGCGCAACGGCTGGCCGAGCGTATTGATGAATTAATCCGCCAGTACGGGCCCACTTGCCAGCAGGTCATTCTGGTGACCCATTCCATGGGCGGGTTGGTGGCGCGTCGTTGCGCGCAACTGCCGGGCATGGGCGCCAAGATCGCCGGCATCGTTCATGGGGTGATGCCCGCCACCGGCGCCCCAGTGGCCTACCGGCGCTGCAAGGTCGGCATGCGTGACGAAGACCCCGTTGCCGGAGCGGTCATCGGCCCCACCGGCAAGGAGGTGACGGCTGTGTTCGCCCAGGCCCCCGGCGCCCTGCAACTGCTGCCCACCCAAGACTATGCGCCGGGCTGGTTGCGGCTGATGGACGACAAGGGCGTCCCGGCCATGCCTCGCCAGCCGATGCATGATCCTTATGAGGAAATTTACCTGCGTCGGGACCGCTGGTGGGGGCTGGTGCGTGAGGAGTGGCTGGCCCCGAAAGGCGGAGAAGCGATCACGTGGGAGACCTTCGCAGACAACATATTGGAAGCCAAAGACTTTCATGATCGTCTCATTGGTTCGTACCACCCGCACACCTACGTGTACTACGGCGCCGACACTAATCATCCCAGCTTCGAAACCATCACCTGGCAAATGCGGCGCGGCAGCCGTTTTAACGGTCCCAATGGCACGCCTCCCGATGCGTTCGCAGTGTCCGAGATGGAAATGCACCAGGTGCGAGATGACGGCCGTAACCCGCTGTATGTCGGCGGCCAGCGCCAAGGGCTTAAGCCGTTACCTGGCGACCCCGATGCGCCGATCAAAGAGATCGAGACCAGCCATTGGGAGCTGCGCTGCCTGATGCAGGACGGCGCAGGCGACGGCACCGTGCCGGTCAGTTCGGGCAGTGCACCGGCAAGGCACGCCCGCAATGCTGAGATCCGTCAGCAGATCAACGCCCCCGGCTTCGACCATGAGGCGTCCTACGCTCACCCCTTGACCCAGCACTTCACACTCTACTCATTGGTCAAGATTGCGGCGCAAGCCAGGAAGCCCCTATGTCACGACTGACCGCCTTCGTGCTGTGCCTGCTGCTCTGGTCCCTGACCGGTTGCACCCACACCCCCACCGAACTGGAGACCCGAACCGTGAACGAACAAACCACGAAAATGCGCACCTGGGCCCTAGGGCGGGGCTTGATCGATCTGCCCTCGACCTGGGATAACAACACTGGTGACGTCATCCTGTACTACGGCCTGGGCGCCGATCATGCGACCGTCGAGGTTCAGGTGCTGGGCGAAGGCGTGACTCCGCAACGATTCGAGGCCGCACTGGACGAGCGGGCGGCGCGAATCGCAGCGGTCAAGAACTACGAAAAATCAAATATACCCATGCTGGTGTCGGCCCAGGCTTTGGGGCAACGAAACAAGTTATTACAGTATTATAAAAGCATGCTGCGACCGCAGACTTTCGTCCATGAACTACACCTGCTGGTCGATGACGTCTATGTCCTGCTCAAGGCTGACTCCTACAACGGCGTCATCGCCCCCGTCGAGTCCCGCCTGAAAAAACTGGCCACGCAAATCTTCAAGGTCACGCCGCAAAACGCCGGCCCAGGGTTTGCCCTGGGGCCCATCGTTATCAGGAGCGACCACGACCAGGAAATCGCCACCTTCTACTTCGGCCCTCCCGCCTCGGACTTGAGGATGGAAATCTATGTCAACGCCCTCTCGCCGGGCGAAACGCAGCGACTGCTGGCCCGCACCAAAGAGGATACCGAGATCTTCCTGGCTAACGACTACGACAAGCTACGCGCGGGTTCCACGACCCTGGCAGGCATGCAAGCTGAAGAGTTTTTGATTGGCTTTAGTGACGAGACGCACCGCCAACTTCTGTTCCTGGCCGAAAACTACCGCGACAATCCGTCGTTCAGCAGCCCCTCCCTGAACATACGCATGGCGGCGGGCGGTATGACAGGCGAGGCCTTCGACCCCGACGAACCCGAAGATCTGGTGCGCTGGACTCTACCCAACTTCGTCCCCAAACCCCATCAACTGCCCCTCTGGCAACAACCTCCCGCACCTGAACCGGTCAATCCCTCGCTGACCGACTACGAAGCCACGGCCGTATGGGACGCCATCGTCAGTTCAGTGCGCATGCGCTACGGCGCCGTCGCCCCGCGACGGCCCGAACCGACTTACCCCATCTTCGGCCCCACCCCTGAAGAAGCAGCCGCCAACCGCCGTGCCCTGGACGCCTTCCTCGCCACCGACGAAAACGGCATGCCGTGGAAGCCGAAGGAGTGATCCGCTGTGTGAATTGTGACGACTGAGACCTCAGCCAGGAGAGGTGTTAGTGCATGACCCCAATGCGTGGCCGGCCGACATGGACCTGGAATCGCGAACCACCCCATGATGTCTGGAGCACGGCCGGTCTTACAGCAGGATAGTGCGGATGTCCGCCAGCAGATCGCTCAGACGCTTGGTGAAGCGTGCAGCAGCGGCGCCGTTGATCACACGGTGATCGTAGGACAGCGACAGTGGCAGCATCAGTTTCGGCTGGAAGGCTTTACCGTCCCAGACTGGCTGGATGGTTGCCTTGGAAACACCGAGGATCGCCACTTCCGGCGCGTTGACGATCGGCGTGAAGCCGGTGCCGCCAATGTGGCCGAGGCTGGAAATGGTGAAGCAGGCGCCCTGCATGTCATCAGCCGTGAGCTTCTTGGTCCGGGCTTTTTCCGCCAGTACGGCGGCTTCGGCAGCCAGTTGCAGCAAGCTCTTCTTGTCGACGTCCTTGATAACCGGTACCAGCAGGCCATCTGGAGTGTCGACGGCGAAGCCGATGTTGACGTATTTCTTGCGGATGATCGCTTTGCCGCTTGGAGCCAGCGAACTATTGAAGTCCGGCAGTTCCTTGAGCAAATGCGCGCAGGACTTGAGCAGCAGCGGCAGTACGGTCAGCTTGACGCCGGCCTTTTCTGCGACGGCTTTCTGAGCAACACGGAACGCTTCCAGCTCGGTGATATCAGCCTGGTCAAACTGGGTCACGTGTGGAATGTTCAGCCAGCTGCGATGCAGGCTCGACGCGCCGATTTGCATCAGGCGAGTCATCGGCACTTCTTCGATTTCGCCGAAACGGCTGAAGTCCACGACTGGAATCGGCGGGATGCCCGCGCCGCCAGTTACGCCGGCAGCAGCGGCCGGTGCTTCCTTGGCCTTCTGCATCATGGCTTTGACGTAAACCTGCACGTCTTCTTTCAGCACACGGCCGTGCGGGCCGCTTGGGCTGACCGCGCTCAGCTCGACGCCGAACTCACGGGCCAGTTGGCGCACCGCAGGACCTGCGTGAACCTTGGCGCCTTGCTTGGCTGGTGCAGCAGCAGGAGCAGCAGCAGGTGCCGGAGCTGCGGCCACAGGGGCGGCCTCAGCCTTGGCAGCAGCAGGCGCTGCGGCTGGGGCAGGGGCAGCAGCTGCAGCTACACCTTTGACTTTCAGCTTGAGGATCAGGTCGCCGGTACCGACTTCGTCGTCCAGCTTGATGGAAATGCTTTCCACCACGCCAGCGGCTGGCGATGGAATTTCCATGCTGGCCTTGTCGGATTCCAGGGTGATCAACGACTGATCGGCTTCAACGGTGTCGCCGGCCTTGACCAGAACTTCGATGATTTTGGCCTTGCCCGACGAGCCGATGTCCGGGACGTGAATGTCCTGAACGCTGTCAGCGACCGGTGCAGCCGGGGCCGCAGCGGCTGGCGCTGGAGCAGCGGCGGCCGGCGCAGCAGCCTGAGCTGGCGCGGCAGCAGCCGGTGCCGCAGCACCCGCCACTTTCAGGGCCAGAATCAGGTCGCCAGTGCCGACTTCGTCGTTGAGCTTGACGCTGATGCTTTCGACCACGCCAGCGGCGGGCGAAGGGATTTCCATGCTGGCCTTGTCGGATTCGAGGGTGATCAGCGATTGATCAGCCGCGACGGTGTCACCGACCTTGACCTGGATCTCGATGATCTGGGCCTTGCCCGACGAACCGATGTCCGGCACGTGCACTTGCTGAGTGGTTGCAGCCGCTGGAGCAGCAGCCGGCGCAGCCGCTGCAGGAGCAGGGGCGGCAGCCGGTTTTGCTTCGGCCTTGGCAGCAGGCGCAGCCGCCGCTGGCGCCGCAGCGGCGGCACCCTCGACTTCCAGCTCCAGCAGCTCGTCGCCTTCTTTCAGGCGATCGCCGAGTTTCACTTTCAGGCTTTTGACGATACCGGTCTTGGGAGCAGGAATCTCCATGCTCGCCTTGTCCGACTCAAGCGTCAGGATGCTCTGGTCGGCTTCGATGCGATCGCCGACCTTGACCATCAGTTCAATTACTTCACCTTCACCGCTGCCGATGTCAGGTACGCGAATGAGTTCGCTCACAGAAAATCTCCTCAGCAGTCCAGTGGGTTGCGTTTTTCCGGGTTGATACCGAACTTGGCGATGGCTTCAGCCACCACTTTAGGTTCGATATCACCACGGTCAGCCAAGGCTTCCAGGGCTGCCAACACCACGAAATGACGGTCGACTTCGAAGAAGTGACGCAGCTTCTTGCGGCTGTCACTGCGGCCGAAACCGTCGGTGCCCAGGACTTTGAATTCCTTGGACGGGACCCACTGACGAATTTG
>JAPLSD010000644.1 GCA_026398835.1 Pseudomonas sp. | reverse complement strand
TAGCCCTTTCTCTGTTCTTCCCTGTCTGATTTCTTTTCCCCTTTGATGATCAGGCTGTCGTTGGACAGTTTGATCTCAATGTCCTTCTCATCCATACCGGGAAGTTCGGCGGTGATTTCGTAGCTTTTATCCTGCTCGGAAATGTCCACAGCGGGCATGCCACGACCGCTCAGCTCCCGACGCCAGATGGGTTCGACATCGAGGAGACTGCCACTGAACGGCTCGACATCGAAGAGGCTACGGCTGAATGGCGAAAGCGGCGAGCCTCGACCGAAGTCTTCGAACAGGTGGTCGATCTGTTGCCGCAGCGATTCAAAGGGGCGCCAGAGATCGGTACTCACAGATGTCTGGCGGGGCTTCTGTTCCGTGCTGACCGGCATTTTTTTAACGGAGCTAGACATGTCATTTCTCCTCTTGGATGACTCGAGTCGGGCTGCAAATGTCCGGGTTGCATGTCCACGTCGAGAGAGGCAATCAGGGGATAACAACGCACTAGAGCGCCAGTTTCCCCACCACCATATCCAGGCAGCGAACGCTGCTCTGGTACTGGTATTTGAACTCCTTTTGTACTCAATAAGCATAGGCCCACCCGAGGGGAGAATCATTGCATCGGGGAGCCAGGGCGAGGAAAACGCGACGAGCGGAGCTCAAATCAGCGGGAAATCAACCCGTGTTCAATTGCGTAGTTGAGCAAGGCGGCGGGCTTGTCGATGTTGAGTTTGCGGCGGATGCTCAGACGGTGGGTTTCTACGGTGCGCACGCTGATGTCGAGTTCGCGGGCCATTTCCTTGTTGTTCAGTCCTTGGACCATCTTGCAAAGAACCTGGCTTTCACGGGGGGTCAGTTCGCTATCGGTGTGTCTATCTTCGGCCAGTTTCTGCGCGATTTCCGCGCTGTAGAAGGTTCCGCCGCTGGCAATCGCCTCGATAGCCGCAATGATTTCACGTGAAGGGGCGTTCTTCAGCACGTAGCCGCTGGCACCTGAGCGTACCGACTCACTCACGTACTCGTAGTTGTCGTACATGCTGAGTATCAGAATCTTGATCGATGGGTATTCGCGCCGCAGTGCGCGGGTCAATTCAAGGCCGTTCATGTCTTTAAGGCCAATATCGACCAGTAGCAAATCGGGTTTCGTCCGACTGACCATTTCGATAGCCTGCGCGCCACTTTCGGCCTCACCGACGACTTCCAATGGCGCCATCACCGCGAGTAACGCCCGGATACCGTCGCGAACAAGTGAATGGTCGTCGACCAAGGCAATACGGATCGGGAAAGACAGGCTCATCAGGGCATTTCTCTTATTGTTTTCTGACAATGATCGGCATCAGAGGTCGGTCAGGGACATGGGGAGGAGTACGTTCAGTTCGCTCCTGCCAGGCACTGAGTGGAGATCGAATCGGCCACCAAAATGCTCGACTCTTTCACGTATGTTGCGCAGTCCTATGCCGCCGTGCAGGCGTTCGATTCGAGTGACATTAAAACCGATGCCATCGTCGACAACGATCAGACGCAAGGCCTCGACAGAACCCTGCAGGGTGATCGACACCGTATTGGCCTGAGCATGGCGCTCAATGTTGGTCAGCCCCTCTTGAGCGATACGGAACAAGGCAACGGCCGCACCGTCGACCAGATGACAGTCGAACAGGTTGCTTTCATAGTTCACCCGCAAGCCGCTGCGTTTTTCAAATTCAGCCGCTAACTGTCCGATGGCCGCGGGTAGGCCCAGGGTGTCGAGCAACGATGAGCGCAGGTCGTGAGAAATGCTGCGGACCTCTCCGATAGCACCGCCCAAACGCTCCGTCGCTTCTCGCAAAATACTCAAGCCATTATCCCGGCCCGTCTCGAGCATATGGGTGGCCAACTCGAACTGAAACTTGATCGACACCAACAACTGGCTGATGCCGTCATGCAGTTCGCGGGATACGCGCGACCGTTCTTCTTCCTGCAAGCTGACGATTCGCTGATTGAGTCGCTGAAGTTTTTTGTCGGCCAAACGGTGCTCACTGACGTTTAAGGTCATGCCGCTGGCGAACACCAGCAGCACGGCGATCAGCGCTACGGCAGCGATCGCCAACATGGTGGCATGTATGCCTTGCGCGACTTCATCGCGGGCTTGCTGTGTGGCCTGCTCGATGTCTTCGAGGTAGATGCCGGTACCGAGCATCCAGCCCCAACGGTCAAGCATAACGACATACGCCAGTTTATCCGTGACCTCTCCCGTCGACGGTTTTTTCCAGGCGTAACGCTGGAAACCTTCTCCGGATTCCGCGCTTTTGAGTAACGCCTGAATGACGGGCAAACCGTGGGGGTCGGTCATCTCCCACAGGTATTTTCCAACCAGTTCGGATTGCCGAGCGTGCATCAGGTTGCGACCCTGGCGATCGTAAACGAAGAAGTAGCCATCGATACCAAAGCTGAGTTTCCTCAACTCTTCGAGGACTCGCTGTTGCGCCAGTTCGTCGCCCTGACCATTGGCATACAGTGGCTCGATCAAGCTTTTAGCCATTTCTACGTAGTTTTTCAGTTCCGCGCGTTTGCTGGCCAGAATGCTGTCTTCGATCAACTGCGCCTGCTGTTCGCCCAGCTGCCGATTC
>JAPLSD010000724.1 GCA_026398835.1 Pseudomonas sp. | reverse complement strand
GGGTTATCCGACACGGCGTTGGCTTCGATGCTCAGCACTTCGGCCGCCTGACGGAACTGGGTCAGGCAAGCGCCCATGACTTGCGGCTGGCAGCGCAGGGAGTACGGGTCCTGGACTTTTTCGCAGTTCTGGTGGGAGTCGGAGACTTGGCTGCGCTCACCCAGCAGATCGCGATAAGCGGCAGCCGCGTCGATCTGACCGCGCTGACCGCGAGCGTCGTGGATCCGTGCGTCGAACGGCGAGCGCGAGCCCAGTACCGCTTCGACGGTCAAGCCGCCACAGGCCACTGCCGCAGCGAACAAATCTTCGCCTTCAAACAGGCCACGCAGCGCGTAGGCGGTGGAAACCTGAGTACCGTTGAGCAGCGCCAGACCTTCTTTGGCAGCCAGTGTCAGCGGCTCCAGACCGGCTTGCTTCAAGGCGCTCACAGCGTCCAGCCATTCACCTTTGTAGCGGGCTTTGCCTTCGCCCAGCAGGACCAACGACATGTGGGCCAGTGGCGCCAGGTCGCCGGAAGCACCGACCGAACCTTTGAGTGGAATATGCGGGTAAACCTCGGCGTTGATCAGTGCGATCAGCGCATCGATCACCTGACGACGGATACCGGAGAAACCACGGCTCAGGCTGTTGACCTTGAGCACCATGACCAGTCGTACCAGTGCGTCACTGATTGGCTCGCCAACACCGGCAGCGTGGGATAGCACCAGGGAACGCTGGAGGTTTTCCAGGTCTTCGCTGGCGATGCGGGTCGAGGCCAGCAGACCAAAACCGGTGTTGATGCCGTAAGCAGTGCGGTTTTCGGCGAGGATTTGTTCCACGCAGGCAACGCTGGCTTCGATCTGGGCCGAGGCGCTGTCGTCCAGGCTGATTGTTACCGGCTGCTGATAGACGGTACGCAGTTGGGCAAGGGTCAGTTGGCCAGGAATAAGGTTTAACGCAGTCACATTTATGCTCCTTTTGAGAGTTTTATTAACTAGCCAGTCGCTCCGGATGATTCCGTTGTCCGTCGCTGCCCGCTTCGTGAGGGGGTGGCGCCTTGGCACGCTGGCTTTTG
>JAPLSD010000430.1 GCA_026398835.1 Pseudomonas sp. | reverse complement strand
CCCGTGCATATTGCCGTTACCGGCATCGAGAAAGTCGTCGAGAACCTGCGCGACGTGGTGCCGCTGCTCTCGCTGCTGACCCGCTCGGCACTCGGCCAGCCGATCACCACTTACGTCAATATGATCTCCGGCCCGCGCAAAGCTCATGAGCTCGACGGTCCGCAAGAAGTGCATTTGGTACTGCTGGACAACGGCCGCAGTCAGGCCTTTGCCGACAGCGAACTGCGCCAGACCCTGAACTGCATCCGCTGCGGCGCCTGCATGAACCATTGCCCGGTTTACACCCGCATCGGCGGCCATGCCTATGGCGAGGTCTACCCCGGTCCGATCGGCAAAATCATCACCCCGCACATGGTCGGCCTGGCGAAAGTCCCCGATCATCCGAGCGCCTCATCGCTGTGCGGTGCCTGCGGTGAAGTCTGTCCGGTGAAGATTCCAATCCCGGCGTTGCTGCGCCGCCTGCGCGAAGAAAACGTCAAAGCGCCTGACAGCCCCCATCAAGTGATGCGCGGCCAGGGCAGCAAGTATTCGCGCAAAGAGCGTTTCATCTGGAACGCCTGGGCCCGACTCAACGCCTCACCGACCTTGTATCGGCTGTTCGTTTTCTTCGCTACCCGCTTGCGCGCCCTTACGCCAAGCAACGTCGGCCCCTGGACGCAAAACCACAGCGCGCCGAAACCTGCCGCCCGTTCACTGCATGACATGGCCCGCGAGCACTTGGCCAAACAGGGAGATCGTTGATGAGCGCCAAGCAGAACATCCTCAACAAACTGCGCAAAAGCCTGACCGGCACCACGCCAGTGGCCGACAACTTCGACGAAGCGCTGGTGACCGAGCCATGGACTTATCCGCCGGAACAGCGCATCGCCCAACTGCGTAAACAGATGGAAGCGGTACACACCGAAATCCATCTGACGTCCGAACAGGCGTGGCCAGAATTGCTCGCGCAACTGCTGAATGACCGCCAACTGCCGAGCCTGTTGATCGCACCGACGACGTCTCACGGCAAACGCGTAACCGAGCACTGGGCACACAATCCGACGCTGCCAACACTCAAAGCCTACGACCGCCCCGTGGAAGAATGGAAAGCCGAGTTGTTCAACGACACCCCGGCCAGCCTCACCACTACCCTCGGTGCGATCGCCGCCACCGGCAGCCTGATCATCTGGCCGACCCGCGAAGAACCGCGCCTGATGAGCCTGGTCCCGCCGGTGCATTTCGCTCTGCTCAAGGCCAGTGAAATCCACGACAACTTCTATCAGGTGCAGCAACAATTCAAATGGGCCCAAGGCATGCCGACCAATGCTTTGCTGGTGTCCGGCCCGTCGAAGACGGCCGACATCGAACAAGTCCTCGCTTACGGTGCCCACGGCCCGAAAGACCTGGTGGTGCTGATCCTGGAGGACCAATGAGTCTACCGGCCGCTTTTGTGCGTGATGCACAGCAACTGATTCCTCAGGATCGGCGTTTCGACGACCCGCTCTCGACCCTCGCATTCGGCACCGACGCCAGCTTCTACCGATTGATTCCAAAACTGGTGATCCGCGTCGAGTCCGAAGACGAAGTGGTCGCTCTGCTCAAACTGGCCCAACGTGATCAGGTCCCGGTGACCTTTCGCGCGGCGGGCACCAGCCTCTCAGGTCAGGCCATCAGCGACTCGGTGCTGATCGTCCTTGGCGACAACTGGAACGGTCGCGAAATTCGCGGCCAGGGCACGCAGATCCGCCTGCAACCGGGCGTCATCGGTGCTCAGGCGAATGCCTGGCTGGCACCGTTCGGGCGCAAGATCGGCCCGGACCCGGCCTCGATCAATGCCTGTAAAATAGGCGGTATCGTCGCCAACAACGCCAGCGGCATGTGCTGCGGTACCGCACAAAACACCTATCACACCTTAGCCGGCATTCGTCTGGTGCTGGCCGATGGCAGCCGCGTCGATACCGAAGACGCAAGCAGCGTCGCGGCCTTCCGTGACACTCACGCTGACTTGCTGGAACGACTGGCGACCCTCAGCCGCGAGACCCGCGCCAACACCGAACTGGCCGCGAAAATACGCCACAAATATCGCCTGAAAAACACCACCGGCCTGTCGCTCAATGCCCTGGTGGATTTCGACGAACCACTGGATATTCTCAGCCACCTGCTGGTGGGCTCCGAAGGCACCCTCGGCTTCATCAGCGCGGTGACCTACGACACGGTCATTGACCATCCGAACAAAGCCTCGGCGCTGATCGTCTTCCCCGATGTCGAAACCTGCTGCAACGCTGTCACCGTGCTGAAAAGCCAACCGGTCTCGGCCGTCGAACTGCTGGACCGCCGCAGCCTGCGCTCGGTGCAGGACAAACCGGGGATGCCCGCGTTCGTTCAGCAATTGTCGGCCAACGCCTGCGCCCTGCTGATCGAATCCCGCGCCGCCACCTCAACGTTGCTGCGCGAACAGCTGACGCAGATCATGGCCTCGCTGGTCTCATTCCCGGTGGAAAAGCAGGTCGATTTCACCGAAGACCCTGTGGAAAACGCCAAGCTCTGGGCTATCCGCAAAGACACCTTCCCCGCCGTCGGCGCAGTGCGCAAAACCGGCACCACGGTGATCATCGAAGACGTGACCTTCCCGGTGGAACAACTGGCCATCGGCGTGAACCGTTTGATCGAGTTGTTCGACAAGCATCACTACGACGAAGCGATCCTGTTCGGCCATGCGCTGGAAGGCAATCTGCACTTCGTCTTCACCCAGGGCTTCAACAGCTCTGAAGAAGTTGCGCGTTACCAGGCCTTCATGGACGACGTCGCGCAACTGGTGGCCGTGGAGTTTGGTGGTTCGCTGAAAGCCGAACACGGCACCGGTCGCAACATGGCGCCGTTCGTTGAACTGGAATGGGGCAGCGATGCTTACCAACTGATGTGGCAGCTCAAGCGCTTGCTCGATCCGAACGGGATTCTCAACCCGGACGTGGTCCTCAGCGAAGATCCGCAAATCCACCTCAAGCATTTGAAGCCGCTGCCCGCCGCCGACGAGATTGTGGATAAGTGCATCGAGTGCGGCTTCTGTGAACCGGTCTGCCCGTCAAAAGGCCTGACCCTGAGCCCGCGTCAGCGCATCGTGATCTGGCGCGATATCCAGGCAAAAAAACGCGCAGGCATCGATACTTCTGAGCTGGAAGAAGCCTACCAATATCAAGGTATCGACACCTGTGCCGCCACCGGTTTGTGCGCGCAACGATGCCCGGTAGGCATCAACACCGGAGAACTAGTGAAGAAGCTGCGCAGCCGCACGGCCACTCATACAAAAACTGCTGACTGGCTGGGCGCGCACTTTGAAACCGCGCTACAAGGCGCGCGCTTCACCCTGCATGCCGCCAACGGCGCGCGCATATTGCTGGGTGCGCCGCGGCTGGCGAAGATTTCTGCTGCGTTTTCCAGGCTGTCCAAAGGCAAAGTTCCGCTATGGACCAACGCCATGCCGCAACCGGAGCGGGCGATTCGCTTTAGTCCGGCGGTGATGGATCAACGTCCTCGGGTGGTCTATCTGGCGGCCTGTGTGTCGCGAGTCATGGGACCCGCCGCGGGCGACAAGGAGCAGATGTCGCTCTACGACAAGACCCGTGGCCTGCTGGAAAAGGCCGGTTACCAAGTGGTGTTCCCGGACAATCAGGACAGCCTTTGCTGCGGTCAACCGTTCGCCTCCAAAGGCTATGCGGAACAGGCCGAACACAAACGCCAGGAACTGATCGGCGCATTGCTGCACGCCAGT
>JAPLSD010000192.1 GCA_026398835.1 Pseudomonas sp. | reverse complement strand
GGCTTTCCTCGGCGTTCATCGCTGCCAGTAATGGGTCGTCGTAGCCTTTGATCTGGTCGTGTTTGCTGAACATGGCGCATTCCTCTGGATTTTTGTTAGTAACCGCTACCGGTGGCGAATGACGACGGACAGGCTCGTGCGAGCAGCGAGCCTGACTGAGCAGGTTTAATAGCAAGTCAGGTGCCACTTCTATTTAGTTGTTTAATATCAGTTGGTTGCTGTTTGTTTTAGATAAACGACATGAATGCTTGCGTAGCGAATTCAATACAGGCTTTTTATTCAAAGAGGCGTTAACGAGGGGAGGCCAGGAAGAAAGAGGCGCCACGGGGCCTGTCTTGAATTCCATACACTGTCGCGATTTCGCTACACGCACGCGACATCCATCGCCGATGATCAGGTTTTGCCGGGAATCCCGTATTTGCGCAGCCGCTGAGCAATGGCACTGTGGGAGGTCTGCAGGCGTGCGGCCAATTGACGGCAGGAGGGATGATTGCCGTAAAGCTGTTGCAGCAGGTTTTTTTCGAAACCTTCGACGGCTTCCTCCAGGCTGCCGATCTCACCGTCCTGATGCCACGCCACGGCGGTGCCGGCGATATCCAGGTCGTCGATACCCACCAGCGGGTTTTCACACATTGCCGCTGCGCGAAAAATGATGTTCTGCAACTGACGCACATTGCCTGGCCAGCGGTTGCCCAGCAGCGCGGGGTAAGTTGCGGGCGCCAATCGACAGAGGGGCCGTTGAATTTGGGTGCAGGCTTGTTCCAGGAAGTGTCGGGCCAACAACAGGATGTCATGGCCGCGCTCGCGAAGCGGTGGTACTTGCAGATTCAGCACATTGAGCCTGTAGAACAGGTCTTCACGAAAACTGCCTTCGCTGACCATTTTTTCCAGATCGCGGTGAGTGGCGCTGAGGATGCGCACGTTGACCTTTACTTCGCGATCACCGCCGACCCGACGGAAACAACCATCGCTTAAAAATCGCAGCAATTTGGCTTGCAGGTAGGGCGACATCTCACCAATTTCGTCGAGAAACACCGTGCCGTTATTCGCCAGTTCCAGCAATCCGAGTTTGCCGCTGCGTTGGGCGCCGGTAAAGGCGCCTGGGGCATAACCGAACAGCTCGCTCTCGGCCAGACTCTCCGGCATTGCCGCGCAGTTAAGGGCCAGGAACGGTGAGTCACGCCGCGCGCTGCCAGCATGGCAGGCGCGGGCCACCAGTTCTTTGCCGGTGCCGGTTTCGCCCTGGATCAGCAGCGGAGCGTCGAGCGCGGCCACCCGCTGGGCACGGGTTTTCAAGGCTTGTACGGGCAGTGATTCGCCCAGTAGCGCATCGAAGCCTTCCGCGTGGTCGTGATGCAGCGCGGCGAGGCGCTCACCGATACGATTTGGCAAGTACAACGTCAGCAGGCCACCTGCCAGCGGCTGATTGCTCTGGTTACCGGTTTCGCTGATCGGCATGGCATCGAGCAGCAAGCTCTGGCCGTTGAGGGTTACCTCACGCATTGGCAGGCGAAAGCCGTGTTCGGCCAGGGCACTTTGCAGGGTGTGATCGCCGAACAGTGCTGCCAGCGGTTCACCGGTCGGATCGCGGCCGCACAGGGCGATCAAGGCGGGATTGGCCAGCAGCACATGGCCGCCGCCATCCACCGCCAATACCGGGTCGGCCAGGGCCGCCAACAAGGCGTCCAGTTGCAGGCGTCGGCGTTGGCCGGGGAGGATGTCGACCACCGTCACGCTTTGCACACCCTGCACCCGCAGAAAGGCCTCGCGCAGCTCTTCCAGTACATCGGCATCGAGGGTCGGGGCGTCGATATACACGTTCGGCGGCACCATTTCGACCGCATCCAGATTGAGCTCGCGTGCGCCGAGCAGAGCGAGCACTTCCTGAGTGATGCCGACGCGGTCGATGAAGGTGACGTGAATGCGCATAGGGAACCTGAAAGAGGTGATCACTGAGACGAACGAGTATGCCGGGCCCCGTTCGATTATGGCGAGGGGGTTGTCACCGGCTGACTGATGCCTGGCTGCCAGAGTCGCTGATTCTCAGGCAATCAAGCATGGGCTTCGTTGCGTGCAGTGGCCGCCAGGTCTTCAAGGAACACCCGCAGAATCGGTGGCGGGGCGACGCCGCGGCGAGTGACGACATCGAACGGTGACATCAGTTGCAGGCTTAGCGGCGCCAGTTGCTGCATGTCGCCGGTTTTGACCCACTGGGCGGCGAAGTGCATGGGCAGAAAGCCGAGATAAGCCCCCGAGATAATGAGAATGGCCAGCGCCTCGATGTTGTCCACGGTGGCTGCGGCTTTGCTAACCCCCAAATGCTCAAGGTCGAATTGCTGCATGAACCCCCGAGCGACGATACGGCTATCGCCGATCTCCTTGAGCAGCTCATCACTCTCGGCTTTACAGCCAAACAGCGGATGGCGCCGACCGCAGTAAAGTCCCAGGGCCTCCTGGTAAAGCGATAAGTATTCCAGACCGGGAATGTGGATTGGAAAGTGCCCGATGGCCAGATGCAGACGGCCGTCGAGTACCCGTTCCTCCAGTTCCGCGGGGGTGCCGACATACACGTTGAGGTGTACATCGTGCCCTCTGGAAACAAAGCGCTGGGTGGTCTTTGGCAGCGG
>JAPLSD010000114.1 GCA_026398835.1 Pseudomonas sp. | reverse complement strand
CTGGGGCTGGACGCCGAAGTCGGCTCACTGGAAGTCGGCAAGGCTGCTGACCTGGTGGCCTTCGACCTCTCCGGCCTGGCGCAGCAACCGATTTACGACCCGGTATCGCAGCTTATATATGCCACCGGCCGGGACTGCGTGAAACACCTTTGGGTCGCCGGCAAGCATTTGCTCGACGACCGGTGCCTGACCCGCCTGGATGAACAACAGCTCTGCGCCACGGCCATCGCCTGGGGAAAACGCATCAGCGGCCATTGCGAATAGTCTTTGTGAATAGATAGAAAACCTTGAGCTGATGCTCAAGGCTTACCACAGAATTAATCAGATTTAGAGGATGCCCCATGAGCAACGTCGACCACGCTGAAATCGCCAAATTCGAAGCCCTGGCCCATCGCTGGTGATCAGATTTAGAGGATGCCCCATGAGCAACGTCGACCACGCTGAAATCGCCAAATTCGAAGCCCTGGCCCATCGCTGGTGGGACCGTGAAAGTGAATTCAAACCGCTGCACGACATCAATCCGTTGCGGGTCAACTGGATTGACGAGCGGGTAAAACTGGTCGGCAAAAAAGTCCTCGACGTCGGTTGCGGCGGCGGCATCCTCAGCGAAGCCATGGCCCAGCGCGGTGCAACGGTGATGGGTATCGACATGGGCGAAGCCCCGCTGGCCGTCGCTCAATTGCATCAACTGGAGTCCGGCGTCAGCGTTGAATATCGGCAGATCACCGCCGAAGACCTGGCCGAAGAGATGCCGGAGCAATTTGACGTGGTCACCTGCCTGGAAATGCTCGAACACGTGCCAGACCCCTCTTCGGTGATCCGCGCCTGCTTCCGCATGGTCAAACCCGGCGGCCAGGTGTTTTTCTCCACCATCAACCGTAATCCAAAGGCGTTCCTGTTCGCGATTGTTGGCGCCGAATACATCATGAAGCTGTTGCCGCGCGGCACCCACGACTTCAAAAAATTCATCCGCCCTTCCGAGCTAGGCGCCTGGAGCCGTTCGGCCGGCCTGACGGTCAAGGACATCATTGGCCTGACCTACAACCCACTGACCAAGCACTACAAGCTGGCCACGGACGTTGACGTCAACTACATGATCCAGACCCTGCGGGAGGAGTAAGCGCATGCGTATCAGAGCGGTTCTTTTCGACATGGACGGCACGCTGCTCGACACCGCACCGGACTTTATCGCCATCTGCCAGAGCATGCTCGTCGATCGCGGCCTGGCGCCGATTTCCGACAAACATATCCGCGACGAGATCTCCGGCGGTGCGCGGGCCATGGTTGCCGTGACTTTTTCGATGGACCCGGAATCACCAGGCTTCGAGGAACTGCGCCTGGAGTTTCTGGAGCGTTACCTGAAGGACTGCGCGGTTCACAGCAAGCTTTTCGATGGAATGGCCGAGCTGTTGGCAGACATCGAAAAAGCCAACCTGATTTGGGGTGTCGTCACCAATAAGCCGCTGCGCTTTGCCGAACCGATCATGCAGCAACTGGGGCTGGCCGAGCGTTCGGCCGTGCTGATTTGCCCGGATCACGTCAAGAACAGCAAGCCTGATCCCGAGCCACTGATCCTCGCCTGCAAGATGCTCGACCTGGATCCGGCCAGCGTGCTGTTTGTTGGCGATGACCTGCGCGATATCGAGTCAGGCCGCGACGCCGGCACCAAAACTGCCGCGGTGACCTATGGCTATATTCATCCAGACGACAATCCGAGGCATTGGGGTGCCGATGTGGTGGTCGATCACCCGCTGGAGTTGCGCAAGATTCTCGATAATTCGTTGTGTGGCTGCTGAGGCGTGACGCGGAGCGTCACCGGCTGCATTCCCACGCAGAGCGTGGGAACGATCTAACTTTTTTGTTGAGGTTTTTTATGTTTGATTACTCCGCCCGCCCTGAATTGCTCAAAGACCGGGTCATCCTGGTCACTGGCGCCGGCCGCGGCATCGGTGCAGCCGCTGCGAAAACCTTTGCCGCGCATGGCGCCACCGTTCTGTTGCTGGGCAAGACCGAAGCCAATCTGACCCAGGTTTATGACGAAATCGAAGCGGCCGGTTACCCACAACCGGCCGTCATTCCGTTCAACCTGGAAACCGCGCTGCCGCATCAGTACGACGAACTGGCGGCGATGGTCGAAACCGAGTTCGGGCATCTCGATGGTTTGCTGCACAACGCTTCTATCATTGGCCCACGCACCCCGCTGGAGCAGCTGTCTGGCGAGAACTTCATGCGTGTGATGCACGTCAACGTCAACGCCATGTTCATGCTGACCAGCACCATGCTGCCGCTGCTCAAGCTATCCCAGGACGCATCAGTGGTGTTCACCTCGAGCAGTGTCGGACGCAAAGGTCGCGCCTATTGGGGCGCCTATGGGGTCTCGAAGTTTGCGACCGAAGGCCTGATGCAAACCCTGGCCGACGAACTGGACACGGTAGCGCCGGTACGCGCCAACAGCATCAACCCTGGCGCCACTCGCACCAGCATGCGGGCTCAGGCATACCCGGGCGAAAACCCGAGCAACAATCCAACGCCTGATGAAATCATGCCGGTCTATCTGTACTTGATGGGTCCGGACAGCAGCGGCATCAACGGTCAGGCTTTCGACGCTCAATAACCCCCCTACAAATCTCCGCGACAGAATACCGTCGCGGCGTTTGCAACAAGGTCATCATGCCCGCTACTGATGCCAAACAAATGCCACCACGCCCATGCATAGTGATGCTTTTATCGACTAACCATTTGAATTTAAACAAATTTTATTTAGCTGAACCGAATGGCACGACTTTCGCTCTAACCCTACTCAGACACGCCGCGTGTTAGCGCAGCGGGCATTGCCTGAGCCGGGGCTTATAACGATCGGTAAAGCAGACTAGACTGTGGTCAATTGTCCTACGGGACTGATGGACCAGTATGACGCGCAGCCCGCAGCCGCTCTAACCCAGCCTGTAAGACAGCATTAAATGCTTAGGGGCTAACGCCGATGAAATCTCCTACCCAGACCAACGCAATTGACTTTGATAGCGCCAAATTGCAACGCCTGGGCTTTGGTCAGCAATCACCCCTCCTGCATCGCCCCATCAGCCTTGCGCAATTGCGCCAGCAGCTCGCCCTACAGTTGCAAACCAGTCTTGAGCCTCAGCGCATCCTGGGATTGTTCTTCCGCGAAATTCAGCGACTCGTTCCGCTAGATGCCTTGCACTATCAGCATCAGGCCAACGATTTACGCCTGGAGTTCGGTGAACGTGGGCACCATTCCGTGAGCTACAGCCTCAGCCATGAAGGCGAACACTTGGGCGAACTGGTGTTTCGACGCAATCAACGCTTTAGCGAACAGGAGCTGGGGAATCTGGAATCCCTGCTGTCCTCGCTGCTCTTTCCGATACGTAATGCCCTGCTGTACCGGGCGGCCACCCGTAGCGCGCTGCGTGACCCACTGACGGACACCGGCAACCGCATCGCTATGGATCAGACGCTACAGCGAGAAATTGATATGGCCCACCGACACCTGCAGCCGCTGTCGCTGCTGATGCTGGATATCGACCACTTCAAGAGTATCAACGACAACCACGGCCACAGTGCCGGCGACGAAGTCCTCAAGGCCGTAGCCGCCTCGATCAAGGGCCAGCTGCGCAACGTCGACATGGTGTTTCGCTATGGTGGCGAGGAATTTTTGATCCTGCTCTCCAACACGAACCGAGAGGCCGCTGCCATGGTCGGCGAGCGGCTGCGCCATGCGACGCAGGCTCAGGATTATTGGGCGGATGACACGCCTGTCGAACTGACAGTAAGCCTCGGCTGCTCTACCCTGTTACCCGCAGAGTCAGTCGAAAGCCTGTTGCGCCGAGCAGACAGCGCCTTGTATGTGGCGAAACGCGAAGGCCGCAATCGGCTGGCGATGGCGGGTTGAAGGTTCAGGATTCGACTCGCAGCCTTTTGTAGGAGCAGAGCTTGCTCCGGGCGGCGTTCCGACGATGGCGATCTCAAGAACGTCATCGCCGGCAAGCCGTGCTCCTACAGGTGTGCGATCTGTGCCGTCAGCTCTCGACCAGCACCTTGCGCTCACGAGTTACCGGCGCCCTTTCCGACTGTTCCAACTGCTCCAGCTGCATGCACCGTTCCAGGAACAGGAACATGTAGTCATAGCTCTTGCAAACGGCTTGGCGCAACTCGACTTGCAGCGATTTGCTCGGGTTCGTGCCCGCCAGCGTGCAGATGATCTCCAGCGCTTCCCATGGATGAGCATCATCGTACTGGGCATGCATTTTCAACCACTTCATTGCGCGTTTGCGGTCTTCCTCCGGGAACGCCGCCGCATACATGCCATTGGAGCAGACCAGCGCTGACCACTCGCCGGTAGCGCCCTCGATTGCATAGTTGGTCGCGGCAATTGCCACGATCAGCGAATCTGCCGAACTGGTGTGCCAGCACCAATGGCTCAGGGCATGAAGCTCCGGGGCTACTTGTTGCGCCTGCAAATCTTCCAGACTGACGCCGTGCGCGCGACTCCAGTGCACCCAATAATCGGCGTGATTGAGTTCTACACGAATGTTACGCATCAGCCAGCGGCGCGCCATGTCTTCGCCGGGGTGACGTGCAAAGCGGGTTTTAGTCAGGTTTTGTGCCATGTACAACGCGAACTGCTCAACAACCGGCCAGCCACCAATCAGGTACTGACGCATGGTTTTTGCGCTGAGTTTGTTATCACGCATGCGCTGATACAGTTCGTGCTCGACCACACGGCGCTTGCTCTCGCTGCAATCCTGGATCAGCTTCTGTGCCCAGGTGGGGTAACTTGCGGCTTCCATAAGCGGGCCGATTCTGTTGAATGTGTCGATCACTGTCGAGCTCCTTTTGATTGTGATTGTACTGATCAGCAAGAGATTTCAACGGAACGTGCCGGGCGCCTTGAATAACAAAGGCTGCGGTCGCGCGGGTCGACACTGCAGACTGTCACAGGTAAACAATTGCGGGCGTTCAATAATGTACCCCTGAGCATAATCCACGCCGATTTCCAGCAAGGCTTGCTCAATCTGAGGTGTCTCAACAAACTCGGCAATCGTGCGCTTACCCATGACATGACCGATGTGATTGATCACTTCGACCATGGCGCGGTTAATCGGGTCGTCCAGCATATCCTTTACGAAACTTCCATCGATCTTCAAGAAGTCTACAGGTAAATGTTTTAGATATGCGAACGAGGACATACCCGCACAAAAGTCATCCAGAGAGAAATGACACCCCAAGCCCTTGAGTTCATTAATAAATCTAATTGCACTCCCCAAATTGGAAATCGCGCTGGTTTCTGTAATTTCAAAACAAATCATTTCAGGAGGGATGGCGTAGGAAATAAACTGCTCACGCAGGAAGTCCAGGAAGTCATCATCTCCGATAGTAATACCTGACAGATTTATCGCACACATGGCCATCGGCCCTTCTCGCCCCTGCGCGATACATTGAGCGATGATCTTGAATACGTTCCGCACCACCCAACGATCAAGTGATGTCATCAGTCCGTAACGCTCGGCGGCGGGAATAAAGCTGTTAGGCAGAATCATTCGCCCTGCTTCATCATGCAACCGAAGCAATATTTCGATATGCCCACCCCCGCGCTCCGTCTGACCCAATGCTGCGATTTCCTGGGAATATAAACAGAAGCGGTTTTCCTCCAGTGCCATATGCAGTCGCTGTACCCACACCATCTCGCCGAAGCGCAGGGACAGCTCCGAATCGTCGGCATGGTAGACCTGTACCCGATTACGCCCTTTCTCCTTCGCCATATAACAGGCCATGTCGGCAGCACGTAATGACGCTTCAAGGGTGGTGGGTACTTGGGAGACGTGCACCAGGCCGATACTGACGGTGGTCACAAAAGGCCGGCCCTTCCACACGAAATGGAGGTTTTGCACGGTCTGGCGCAACCCTTCGGCGATCTTCTCCGCGGCGTCCGGCGGGCAATTTTCAAGCAGGATGCCAAACTCATCCCCACCCAACCGGGCCAGGGTATCGCCTTCGCGCAAGCCTGATTGCAACAAGGCACAGATATGCCGCAGCAGTTCGTCGCCCGCCGCATGGCCACACGTGTCATTAACTAACTTGAACTGATCGAGATCGAGAAACATGACCGCGTGCCGACCCGGCTGACGGGTCAGATTATGCAGCGCTTGCTCGAGGCGATATTCGAATTCGCGGCGATTGGCCAGCCCCGTCAGTGCATCGTGGGTCGCCTGCCATGACAGGTTAGCGATGTACTGCCGCTCCTGAGTCATGTCGTGCAGCACCAGCACCGTGCCACTGACTTTACCGGCGTTCTGGATCGGCGAGCCGACCAAAGTGACCGACACCGTGCTGCCATCCAGGCGCTGAATCAGTTTGGAGTGCTCGCTGCCGCCACTGAGTTGACCGCTCAGAATGTGCTCGATCAGGGTAAAACCATCAGTCTGAGCGTTTTCATCCAAAAGATTGAATAACGCCGCCAATGGCAGGCCGTTGGCCTGCTCGGCTTTCCAGTGCGTCAGCTCTTCAGCCGCCGGGTTCATATAGGTGATTGCGCCCTCGACATCCGTGGTGATGACACCATCACCAATGGATTGCAGCGTGATTTGCGCCCGCTCTTTTTCCAGCTGTAAGGCATTGGCAAATGCATGGCGTTGCTTCAGAAGCTTGTGGGTACGCAGCAGCGCCAAGGCGATCAGGACCAGCGCGGTGGCCAGGTTGGTAATCAGCAACAATCTCAAAATGACCCGCGACCCTTCGCCCAATGCATCGCTAAAGGCTTTGGCGGCAGGTGTCACGCCATCGTTGATGGCAAATATTTGGGCTTTCCAGCGTTGAATATCGCCACTCGTCGCCAGATTACTGGAAATGCCCTGGTGCATCTCCCGAGCGACCGTATCCAGTTGAACCAGGTATCCATCGCCCACGGTCCACAGATCGATGGCTTTTTCCAGGTAACTGAAATGACGAAAGTTCAGGTACAACCAGATCAGGCTGGGGACGTCATCCGGATGGTTTCCTCCTTTGAGGATACTCAGGCGCGCAGCCTCAAGATCCGGAGGCCGATGATCCAGAGCGATACGCAGCTCATGCCCACCTTGCGGCACGGCGATGGCATTCTGGTATTTGAGAAAAATCACCTCGTCGCGACTGTCGGCATACAGATTGAGGTAATAGATAGCGTCTTTTTGGCCCTTGGACCACAGACTTTCACCTGCAACATAGCCGCGCACCGCCGATAGAACGTACAGGCTGACGCCACCCAGCAATGCCTGAAATAACACAACGGCAATAAATGGCCAGACGATGCCCAACAACCGTGGCGTTCCGAGAGTCCGCTTTTGCTTCATGACGTCCCTTGCATAAGCACTGCCAGATGAACACTCGAGTGAGTTTTACCCCTAACAGCACAGACTAGGCTAATTTTCGACAATTCGAACGTGTGGATCCCATGTTCAAAATCGATTTAGTTGCGACGCAAAAGATCAGCAGCGCAAAAGCAACATTTTCACCAATAAATTCAAGCACTAAGCACAGAAAACCGGACGATTTTCAAGGTCGCTGTACCTGCTGCAAATGACCGTAAAGCTTGGCATACAGACCGCCGTCGGCAATTAGCTGTTGATGGTCGCCATCTTCGGCAATCTGCCCGCCATCAAACACGAGTACCCGATCAGCCTGTTTTACCGCAGACAGGCGGTGAGCAATGATCAATGTTGTCCGACCGTTCAGAAAGCGCGCCAGCGCCTGGTGCAGGTTGTATTCGGTAGCAGCGTCCAACGCAGAGGTGGCCTCATCGAGTATCACCACCTTGGGTTCAGCCAGGACCATCCGCGCAATAGCCAGACGCTGTCGCTGACCACCAGACAAACGCACCCCGGAACGCCCGACAATACTTTCCAATCCTTGCGGCAAGGCTTTGATCGTGGCATCCAGCTGGGCAATTTCCAGCGCCT
>JAPLSD010000669.1 GCA_026398835.1 Pseudomonas sp. | reverse complement strand
GGTAACGCTCGACGATGCGCCCCTGTTCAAGAATCACCACGGCAATTTCCGTGGCCCGGCAAGAGCTGCTCGGGGAGATCCCGGTGGTTTCAAAGTCGATGACCGCTATCCGTTCCAAACCTGTTCCCATTCCGTCAAAAAGTAATCAATTTCAGTTTTTAAGCAGCAACGCGCCTTCGATTGGCACGTAGCGGCTGGCGGCGCGTATCAACGAGTTGGCGGTCAGGCCTGGCACGCCGTAGGCGACTGCTTCAACCCCGTGTTTGTTGATGATGCGTTCGAGCAGCATGTCGAAATCACCGTCGCCGGAGGCCAGCACCACTTCATCGACGTTGGCGGCGGCGTCCATGATATCGATGGTGATGCCCACGTCCCAGTCGCCCTTGGCCGAGCCGTCGCTGCGCTGGATGTAGGGTTTGAGTTTTACGATGAAGCCGAGGTTGCGCAGGATCTGCTGGAATTGCTGCTGCTTGCTGTCGCCGCGATCGATGGCGTAAGCGTAGGCCTCGACAATCTGCCCACGCTGGCTGATGTCAGCCCACAGGGCCGCATAGTTGAAGTGACAGCCGTAGGCCTGGCGCACGGTGTAGTAGAGGTTCTGGACATCGGCGAACACAGCAATTTTTTTCACCGCAAATCCTCATGGCGCAGACAAGCGCAGGCAATTGATCAGGCGCACGGCCCAAAAAGTCACCCAGTATGCCAGTCAGAAGGAAATTTCCGCGAACAATCGGTCCGGAGCGCCATGGCGCTCCGGACGAATGGTGCATCAGACGAAGGAATCGTCGTCGTCGAATAACGATGAGCTGTCATCGCTGTAGTCGGCGTCAGTAAGCCCGCCTTGGTCATTACCGTGGGAATCGTTACTGACCATGCGCTGGTCGTCATTGCCCCAGCCTTTGTCATTGCCGCTGTCATTGACCTGTGCCGGTTCTTCCTTGATGACTTCGACCACTTCCTGCGGTTGCTGATTACTGTGAAACAGGCTGCTGATGCCTTGCGCCAGCATCACGCCACCGGCCACACCAGCCGCGGTTTTCAAAGCGCCACCGAGGAAGCTGCTGCCCGCCGCTGCAGGAGCCTGTTGCTGTGGTGCAGCGTAATTCTGTTGCGGGGCACCAAAGTTTTGCTGAGGCGCCACACCCGGCTGGGCATTGAACGAAGGCCGTGCGGGTTCACGCCAGCCGCCGGTCGAGGCCGGAGCGCTCGGGGCCGGAGCCGGTTGCGAGTCACGGGAGCCACCGCCGAAGATACTCGACAGGAAACCGCCGCCACCACTACTCGGTGCTGGCGCCGGGGCCGCCACTTGGGCCTTGGCTTGTTGCAGTTCGGCTTGCAGTTGCTGGTTTTGCTGAGTCAGTTGTTGATTTTGCTGAACGAGCTGCTTGTTCTGCTCGTCGAGGCTTTTGATGGCTGCCTCTTGCACCAGAATCGCCTGGGTCATGAAATACCCCGCCGCAGGCTGGCGAGCCAGGTGCTCCTTGATCCGCGCCTCGGCCAAGGCATCGCGCGGGGCTGAATCCGTTTCGGCTTGCTGCAGCCGTGAAAACAGTCCATCGATCAGGGTTTGTTCTTCGCTGTTCATGGCGACCTCGTTAGATTGCCGATAAAAATCCTGGAACCTTTCCTAGTGAAAAGGCGCCTACCAGTTATGGGGGTGTTACTGGACGTTTCAATGGCCTTTACCTAACGTTTACGTTTGCTCGCCTGGGCACTGCATCGGTTAAAGTGTCGAACTGCTTTTGACCTGCGATACCGACCCATGAATCCGTTAGACGTGCTCCGCGACTCTTTGTACTTCTTCAAGCGCAACCTTAGCCAGATTGTGCTGCTGTGTCTGCCGTTGGTGGTGCTCGAAGCCCTGCTGCAGCAACTGGTCGATCACTCCCAGGGCCCGGATGCTTTTCCCGGTTTTAGCGTGATCGTCGGACTGTTGATCTATCCGCTGTACACCGGCGCACTGATTCTTTTTCTGGATGCCCGCAGTCGCGGCGAATCGCCGCGGACCCGAGATCTGCTGGCGATGTCTGTCAGCCTGTGGCCCAGGTTCGCGCTGCTGACGGCCATCAATACCCTGCTGATTCTGGTGGGCCTGTCGCTGTATTTCCTGCCGGGTATTTGGCTAATGGTGACGCTGGCCTTTGCCGAGTACCTGTTGGTCCTGCGCGGCCTGCAACCGCTGGCGGCCATCAAGGAAAGCTTTCGCCTGAGCCGTGGGCACTTCCTGCGCATATTGGTCTGCATTTTGTGTGTAATGGGGCCACTGTGGATACTCAAGGGCGCGAGCTATGCGGTGTACCCCGAACCGCAGAACCCTGTGCTGTCATTGCTGATCGAAAGCGCTCACAGCTTTCTGCAGCTCTTTACCAGCGTGGTGCTGTTTCGCCTGTTCATGTTGATTAGCGAAGCGCCCGACAAAAATCAATAGCGCTGTGTGACAGGGCTGGTCTTGGGATCCAACCCTGCTCTCGGGTATGCTCGGGCTCAATCCTGCAACGCCATAAGCCGAGCCGATGACCCGTCTACTGCGCCACACCCTGCTGGGCCTGCTGATAATTGTCAGTCTGTTGTCAGCCGTGATCTACAGCCTGACCTGGCGCCCGGAAGCCAAAGAGCTATTGCCGGTCAGTTGCAGCGCCCAGGCACCGACGCTGGTGCCCGGTCAGGCGCTGAAGGTGATGACCTGGAACGTTCAGTACCTGGCGGGCAAACGCTACGTATTCTGGAATGATCTGGCCAAAGGCGACGACGATCACCCCACCCCCGAAGACATGGCCTTCAGCCTCGATGAGGTGGCGCGGGTGATTCGCGATGAGCAACCGGATATCGTCTTGCTGCAAGAGCTGGATGATGGCGCCAAGGCCAGCGACTATCAAAACCAGCTGAAACTTCTACGAGAGCGGCTGACCGACCTTTACCCGTGCAGCACCCATGCCTTC
>JAPLSD010000207.1 GCA_026398835.1 Pseudomonas sp. | reverse complement strand
TCCTTCTTTTGCAGCGCGTTATAGAAATCTTTGTACCAACTGTTGATCCACACCGAAATCGCCACGCTAAACAGCGACAGCGCGATGACGGCTATTAACAGCGTCCAGGCCTTGCCCTTCTCCTCACTGCGCCAGTACGGCGTAGTCATGCGCCAGACCCGACGCAGGAATTGCCCACGCACGGCATCATTGACCGCGGAATATTCAGCGTTCTGATTCATTGTTCAGGCTCTATAGGGAAAAGAACACGCGTCGAACCGATCATAGTTGATCGGCCCGGGTTATCGCGAGTCCGGAGATAGTCGTTCAGCGCCCGTTCAGCGACGAACGGGACGTTTCTGCAGTTTGCGCTGCAGGGTGCGACGGTGCATGCCCAAGGCGCGGGCAGTGGCGGAGATGTTGCCTTCGTGTTCGGTCAGCACCCGCTGGATGTGCTCCCATTGCAGGCGGTCCACCGACATCGGGTTTTCCGGCACCAGGGTGTCGAGGTCGGCATGCTCGGAAAGCAGCGCGGCCAGCACGTCATCGGCGTCTGCCGGTTTGCACAGGTAATTGCAGGCGCCGCGCTTGATGGCCTCGACCGCCGTGGCGATGCTCGAATAACCGGTCAGGATCAACACACGCATTTCCGGATCGAGTTCGAGCAGCTTGGGCAGCAGCACCAGTCCTGAGTCGCCGTCCATTTTCAGGTCCAGCGCAGCGTAGTCCGGAATGTCCTGCTGAGCGATGGTCAGACCTTCTTCAGCGGAACCAGCGGTGCTCACGCGAAAACCGCGGCGGCTCATGGCGCGCGCCATGACGCGGGTGAAGGTAGCGTCATCGTCTACCAGCAATAAATGCGGCAGTTCTTCGCCTTCGACTTGGATCTCGTCACTCATGTTCGTCTCCTCGGGCGACACGGGGCAGGCGCAGCTCGGTGAGCGTACCGCCTTCCTCATGACTGTAGAGTTTCACTGAGCCGCCGGCGCGTGTCACGCTGGCCTTGCTCAAAAACAGGCCCAGGCCGAAACCTTTGCCCTTGGTGGTAAAAAATGGCTTGCCGATCTGCTCGGCAATCGCCAGCGGCACGCCAGCGCCGTGGTCGCGAATGCTGATGGTGAGGTTTTCGACATCCCAATCCAGATGCACCTCCAGCCCTTCGGGGCAGGCATCGGCGGCGTTGTTCAGCAGATTGAGCAAGGCCTGGGTCAGGTCCGGTGGTGGCGCCAAACGTGGCACCTCCCCTTGGCCCAGGCGCTGAAGGCGATAACTGGCCTCCGGGCGCATCAGGTGCCAGCGGTTCAGCGCTTCGTCGAGCCAGTCGGTAACGTCCTGCATATCCACCGCCAAGCGGCGATTGGCTTCAGCGGCGCGGACCAGTTGCTGCAAGGTCTCTTTGCACAGCTTGACCTGGTCCTGGAGTACGCTCAAATCGTCCTGTAACAGCGGGTCGTGATGATCCTGACGCATCTCCTTGAGCAGCACGCTCATGGTTGCCAGCGGCGTGCCCAATTCATGGGCGGCCCCGGCGGCTTGCGTGGCCACGGCCAGCAGTTGCTGATCGCGCAGGCCTTCTTCGCGGCGAATCGCCCGCAACTCTTCCTGACGACGCAATTCTTCGGCCATCCTCGCGGCGAAGAAGGTAATCACGGCCGCGGCCAACGCGAAACTCAACCACATGCCGTAGATCTGCATCTTTTCCCGAGCGATCGGGAAGGTCTCCAGCGGATAGAACTGCACCAGTAGCAAGGTGTACATCGCTAAGGCGATGCCGGAGAGAATCACCGAATAGCGCCAAGGCAAGGTCACGGCGGCAATAGTCAGCGGCACCAGGTAATAGGAAACAAAGGGGTTGGTCGAGCCACCGGAGAAATAGAGCAAGGCACTGTGGATAAACAGGTCGCAGGCCAGTTGCACGGCGTACTCCAGCTCCGTCACCGGCCACGTGGTACGCAGGCGAATGGCAGTGAAAGCACACAGCAACATCGAGCAACCGAGAGTCGCCGCCAGTTGAAACCAGGGTAACGGCAGCAGATCGAACCAGTAGGCGAGCCCCACCGAACCGGCTTGGGCGGCCAGTACCAAGGTACGGATGAAGGTCAGACGCCAAAGGTTCTGGCGAGTGGCGGAAAGTAGTTGAACGGGGGCGAGCATGAGCTCTCCTGATGAGCGCTCCAGGCG
>JAPLSD010000410.1 GCA_026398835.1 Pseudomonas sp. | reverse complement strand
TATCAGTGTTTACAACCCGGTCAGCATCGCATCGGCCGGTGCATCGGCGCGCAGTTGTGCGGTGAGCAGGAAATACACAAAACCGACCGCCATGAAGCCGAGGAAGATCACCCCGATCAAGGTGTTGAACCAGGCCATCGCAACCAGACACACGACCGCCAGAAACAGCGCGATGGCTGGCACCAGCGGATAGCCCGGCGCGCGGAAAGTACGCTCCAGCAATGGCTCGGTTTTGCGCAGTTTGAACAGGCTGAGCATGCTCATGATGTACATCACGATGGCACCGAACACCGCGATGGTGATCATTGCCGCAGTGAGGGTCATACCGCCGAGGTTGATCAGGCCATCGCTGTAAATGGCTGCGATGCCGATCAAGCCGCCGGCAATGATTGCCCGGTGCGGCGTCTGGAAACGCGACAGTTTGGCCAACGATGCCGGGAGATAACCGGCGCGGGCGAGGGCGAAGAACTGCCGCGAGTAGCCGAGAATGATGCCGTGGAAACTCGCCACCAGGCCGAACAGACCAATCCATACCAGCATGTGCAGCCAGCCAGAGCTTTCGCCGACCACCGCTTTCATCGCTTGTGGAAGCGGATCGTTGATGTTCGCCAAGGTGCGCCAGTCGCCCACTCCGCCAGCGAAGAACATCACGCCCATGGCCAGCAACACCAGGGTCAGAATACCGCTGATGTAGGCCTTGGGAATGGTGCGCTTCGGGTCCTTGGCTTCTTCGGCGGCCATGGCCGCACCTTCGATGGCGAGGAAGAACCAGATGGCAAATGGAATCGCCGCAAACATCCCCGCAATGGCTGGCGCGCCGAAGGTATCGGCACCGGCCCAGCCGTTGAGGGCGAAGTTGCTGAAGCTGAAGGCCGGCGCCACCACGCCCATGAACACCAGCAGTTCGGCCACGGCCAGCACGCAGACCACCAGTTCGAACGTCGCAGCCAGTTTGACCCCGAGAATGTTCAGGCCCATGAACACGATGTAGGCACCGACCGCTGCGTGTTTTGGGTCGAGGGCGGGAAATTGCACATTCAGATAGGCGCCGATGGCCAGGGCAATCGCCGGCGGGGCGAAGACGAATTCGATCAGCGTCGCCAGCCCGGCGATTAGCCCGCCTTTTTCACCGAATGCTCGACGGCTGTAGGCGAACGGACCGCCTGCGTGAGGGATGGCGGTAGTCAGTTCGGTAAAGCTGAAGATGAAGCAGGTGTACATCGTCGCGACCATCAGCGAGGTCACCAAAAAGCCCAGCGTCCCGGCTACGCCCCAGCCATAACTCCAGCCGAAATACTCACCGGAAATCACCAGCCCGACGGCGATGCCCCATAAATGCAACGTGCCCAAGGTGGGCTTGAGTTGTGTGTTCATGCGTTGCTCCCTGAACGATTTGAAAGTGCTCGAGGAGGGAGGTGTGCAGTGGGCATGCCACTTCGAGAAAGCGCGTCGTAAAGGGCAGAAAGCTGTCGTATCGAGGATGTTCGCCGCTGAATGCCCGCTGTTTGTGCGCTACATGAGGGCGTGGATGCATGGGCTGACGCCTTCATCGCGGGCAAGCCTCGCTCCTGCAAAAATCACCACAACCCCCGCGTAAACTCACTCTTTACACATTCTTTATGCCGCACCTCACTCCTCGGTCTCGTTCCTTTACAGCCTCCTTGCAGACAATGGCTCTACACGCGGCAATCGCCGTACGACGGAGAAATTCCATGAGCGTTCTGGACGCAGTGTCACTGCTGCTGGCAGTGGGGCTGTTCATTTATCTACTGGTTGCGCTATTGCGCGCGGATCGGAACTAGGAGCGGCTATGCACAGTTATGACTATTGGCTGATCCTCGCCTTCTTCGCCCTGGTGCTGATACCGGCGCCATTTCTGGGACGGTTCTACTACAAGGTGATGGAAGGCCAGCGCACTTGGCTGACGCCGATCCTCGGACCGGTGGAGCGCGGCTGCTATCGCGTCGCCGGGGTCGATCCGCAAGCCGAACAGAGCTGGCAGAAATACGCCCTGGCCTTGCTCGCCTTTAACCTTGCGGGCTTTTTGCTGTTGTTTGCAATTCTGTTGTTTCAGGACTACTTGCCGCTCAACCCGCAAAACCTGCCGGGTCAGGAGTGGACGCTGGCGTTCAACACCGCCATCAGTTTCGTGACCAACACCAACTGGCAGTCCTACAGCGGTGAAGCCTCCCTGAGCTATCTCAGCCAGATGGTTGGTCTGACCGTGCAGAATTTCGTCAGCGCTGCTACCGGTCTCGCTGTGTTGGTCGCTTTGTGTCGTGGCATTGGTCGCCGTTCGGCGCAAACGTTGGGTAACTTCTGGGTCGACATGACCCGCGCCACTCTCTATGGCCTGTTGCCGATGTGCTTGCTGTTGGCTCTGTTTCTGGTCTGGCAGGGTGTGCCGCAAACCTTCGCTCATTACGTGAATGCGCTGACCATGCAAGGCGTGGATCAGGTGATTCCGCTGGGCCCGGCAGCCAGCCAGATTGCTATCAAGCAACTGGGCACGAATGGCGGCGGTTTCTTCGGGGCCAACTCGGCCCATCCGTTCGAGAACCCGACGGCCTGGAGCAACCTGATCGAAGTCTCGTCGATCATCCTGATCCCGGTCGCGCTGGTGTTCACCTTTGGCCATTACGTCAAAGACCTGCGCCAGAGCCGGGCGATCATTGCCTGCATGCTGGCGCTGTTCCTGATCGGTGGCGCCACTTCGCTGTGGGCCGAGTACCAGCCGAACCCAACCCTGGACAATGTGGCGGTCGAACAAACCGCGCCGCTGGAAGGCAAGGAGTCGCGCTTCGGTACCACCGCCACCGTCCTCTGGTCGGTGACCACCACGGCGGCGTCCAACGGTTCGGTCAATGCGATGCATGACAGCCTCAACCCGCTGACCGGGATGGTCGCGCTGGTCAACATGATGGTTGGCGAAGTGATCTTCGGCGGCGTCGGTGCCGGCCTGTACGGCATGTTGCTCAATGTGTTGATCGCGGTGTTCCTCGCCGGTTTGATGATCGGCCGTACCCCGGAATACCTCGGCAAGAAACTCCAGGCCAAGGAAGTTCAGCTGCTGGTGGTGACCTTGCTGGTGATGCCGATTGGCGTGCTGGTGTTGGGTGCCATCGCGGCAAGTCTGCCTGGCCCAGTGGCGGCGGTGAGTAATCCAGGTCCTCACGGATTCAGTCAGTTGCTTTACGCCTACACCTCAGCCAGCGCCAACAACGGTTCGGCGTTCGGCGGCTTTAGTGCCAACACCGCGTTCCATAACCTGATGCTTAGTCTTGGCATGTTGATCGGCCGCTTCGGTTACATCCTCCCGGTACTGGCCTTGGCCGGC
>JAPLSD010000048.1 GCA_026398835.1 Pseudomonas sp. | reverse complement strand
TAAGTATCCTGATAAGGACTTACGTTTCCCATGTTGACCATCGCACTGTCCAAGGGCCGCATCCTCGACGACACCCTGCCGCTTCTGGCTGAAGCAGGCATTGTGCCGACCGAGAATCCGGACAAGAGCCGCAAGCTGATCATCCCCACGACCCAGGCCGATGTGCGCCTGCTGATCGTGCGCGCAACCGATGTGCCGACCTACGTCGAGCATGGTGCTGCCGACCTCGGCGTGGCCGGTAAAGATGTGTTGATGGAGTACGGTGGCCAAGGCCTGTACGAGCCGCTGGACCTGCGAATTGCCCTGTGCAAGCTGATGACCGCCGGCCGTATTGGTGACGTCGAGCCCAAGGGCCGCCTGCGAGTGGCGACCAAGTTCGTCAACGTCGCCAAGCGTTATTACGCCGAGCAGGGCCGTCAGGTCGATATCATCAAGCTTTACGGCTCGATGGAGCTGGCTCCGCTGATCGGTCTGGCCGACAAGATCATCGACGTCGTCGATACCGGCAACACGCTGCGGGCCAATGGCCTGGAGCCCCAGGACTTCATTGCCGACATCAGCTCCCGGCTGATCGTCAACAAAGCCTCGATGAAAATGCAGCACGCCCGTATCCAGGCGTTGATCGACACCCTGCGCAAAGCAGTGGAGTCTCGACACCGCGGCTGATTCACCTGCGCGACGTTAAGTCGCGCCCGTCTATCCGCCTCATAGCCAGAATTCTCAGGTGCCCAGGCGGATGGATGGTAGCTTCGGGTACCTGAGTTTTCGCCATTCCTATGAGGCTCTCGCTATGATCGCACCGACTGCAATTCGCCGACTCAACGCTGCTGACCCGGATTTCGCGCATCATCTGGATCATCTGCTGAGCTGGGAAAGTGTGTCTGACGACTCGGTCAATCAGCGGGTGCTGGATATCATCAAAGCCGTGCGCGAACGCGGCGATGCGGCGCTGGTGGAATTCACTCAGCGTTTCGACGGCCTTGAAGTGGCGTCGATGGCGGATCTGATCTTGCCCCGCGAGCGTCTGGAACTGGCCCTGACCCGGATCACCGTGCCCCAGCGTGAGGCCCTGGAAAAAGCCGCTTCGCGAGTCCGTAGCTACCACGAAAAACAGAAGCAGGATTCCTGGAGCTACACCGAAGCCGACGGCACGGTGCTGGGCCAGAAGGTCACGCCGCTTGATCGCGCGGGTCTGTATGTACCCGGAGGCAAGGCGTCCTATCCGTCTTCGGTCTTAATGAACGCAATTCCTGCCAAGGTCGCCGGCGTGACCGAAGTGGTCATGGTCGTACCGACCCCGCGCGGTGAAATCAACGAGCTGGTGCTAGCCGCGGCCTGCATCGCCGGTGTCGACCGGGTGTTCACCATCGGTGGCGCTCAGGCTGTCGCTGCGTTGGCTTACGGCACCGAAAGCGTGCCTAAGGTCGACAAAGTCGTTGGCCCGGGCAACATCTATGTGGCCACCGCCAAACGCCACGTCTTCGGTCAGGTCGGTATCGACATGATCGCCGGCCCGTCCGAGATTCTGGTGGTCTGCGATGGTCACACCGATCCGGACTGGATCGCCATGGACCTGTTCTCTCAGGCCGAGCACGATGAAGATGCTCAGGCAATTCTGGTCAGCCCGGATGCAGAATTCCTCGACAAGGTGGCGGCGAGCATCGCCAAACTGCTGCCGACCATGGAACGCGCCGAGATCATCGAGACCTCGATCAATGGCCGTGGTGCGCTGATTCAAGTTCGCGACATGCAGCAGGCCATTGAAGTGGCCAACCGCATCGCGCCGGAACACCTGGAATTGTCGGTCGCTGATCCGCAGGCCTGGCTGCCGCAGATCCGCCACGCAGGCGCGATCTTCATGGGCCGTCACACCTCGGAGGCCTTGGGCGATTATTGCGCCGGTCCCAACCACGTGTTGCCGACTTCCGGCACTGCGCGTTTCTCCTCGCCGCTGGGGGTATATGACTTCCAGAAGCGTTCGTCGATCATTTTTTGCTCGGAGCAGGGCGCGTCCGAACTGGGCAAGACCGCCTCAGTGTTGGCTCGCGGCGAATCCTTGACCGCCCACGCCCGCAGCGCGGAATACCGGATTATTGCCGAGCTCCTTATTGAAGGGCAGGGGGAAAAAGCATGAGTAAATTCTGGAGTCCCTTCGTTAAAGATCTGGTGCCTTACGTGCCGGGTGAGCAGCCGAAGCTGGCGAAACTGGTCAAGCTCAACACCAACGAAAACCCTTATGGCCCGTCGCCTAAAGCGTTGGCGGCGATGCAGACCGAGCTGAACGACAATCTGCGTCTGTACCCGGATCCGAACAGCGATCTGCTCAAGCAAGCCGTTGCCAAGTACTACGGCGTGCAGAGCAATCAGGTGTTCCTCGGCAACGGTTCCGATGAAGTGCTGGCGCATGTTTTTCACGGCTTGCTTCAACACGGTCAACCGCTGCTGTTCCCGGACATCAGCTACAGTTTTTATCCGGTGTATTGCGGCCTGTACGGCATTGCGTTCGAAGCGGTCGCGCTGGATGAGCAGTTCCAGATTCGCGTCTCGGACTATGCCAAGCCTAACGGCGGGATTATTTTCCCCAACCCTAACGCACCCACCGGTTGCCTGTTGGCGCTGGACGCGGTCGAGGAAATCCTCAAGGCCAGCCCGGATTCAGTCGTGGTTGTCGACGAGGCCTATATCGACTTCGGCGGCGAGACGGCGATTAGTCTGGTGGATCGTTACCCGAATCTGCTGGTGACTCAGACGTTGTCCAAGTCGCGTTCCCTGGCGGGGCTGCGGGTGGGTCTGGCGGTGGGCCATCCGGACCTGATCGAGGCGCTGGAGCGAATCAAGAACAGTTTCAACTCCTACCCGCTGGATCGTCTGGCGATCGTCGGTGCGGCAGCCGCGTTCGAGGACCGCGAGTACTTCGACCAGACCTGCAAGCGGGTCATCGACAGTCGTGAGCATGTGGTTGAGCAACTGCAAGCGAAGGGGTTTGAAGTGCTACCGTCGGCGGCGAACTTCATCTTCGCTCGTCATCCGCAACACGACGCGGCCGGTCTGGCAGCCAAACTGCGGGAGCAGGGAGTGATCGTGCGCCACTTCAAACAGGAGCGGATTGCCCAATTCCTGCGTATCACCATCGGCACGCCGGAGCAGAATCAGGCGTTGATCGACGGCTTGGGCGACCTCTAAGCCATGATCGTTCCCACGCAGAGCATGGGAACGATCATAACGATCATTAGCCGCCTGGGCTTATTCTTCCTCTTTGGCAGGTGCTGGCGGCGGACGCAGACCGACTTCCGCAGTGAACTTGAGCTCCTTGCCGTTACGTATGACCTGGATGCTGACCTTGTCGGTTGGCTTGATCCGCGCCACCTGGTTCATCGAGCGACGTCCGTCACCGGCCGGTTCGCCGTCGATGCTGAGGATCACATCGCCCAATTGCAGGCCGGCTTTCTGCGCCGGGCCGTCACGGAAAACCCCCGCGACCACGATGCCCGGACGCCCGGAGAGGCCGTAGGATTCCGCTAGTTCCTGAGACAGCGGCTGCACTTCGATGCCGAGCCAGCCACGGATGACCTGGCCGTGCTCGATGATCGACTTCATCACTTCCATGGCCAGTTTGATCGGGATAGCGAAACCGATGCCCTGGGAGCCGCCGGACTTGGAGAAAATCGCCGTGTTGATCCCGGTCAGGTTGCCATTGGCGTCCACCAGTGCACCGCCCGAGTTACCTGGGTTGATCGCGGCATCGGTCTGGATGAAATCTTCATAGTTGTTCAGTCCGAGCTGGTTACGCCCGGTGGCGCTGATGATGCCCATGGTGACGGTCTGGCCGACGCCGAACGGGTTGCCGATAGCCAGCGCGACGTCGCCAACGCGGATGTTTTCGGAACGGCCTACGGTGATCGACGGCAGGCTTTTCAGATCGATTTTCAGGACCGCAAGATCGGTCTCCGGGTCGCTGCCGATCACTCGGGCCAGGGTTTCACGGCCATCCTTGAGCGCCACCACGATCTGGTCAGCGCCGGTGGTGACGTGGTTGTTGGTCAGCAGGTAGCCTTCCGGGCTCATGATCACGCCCGAGCCGAGGCTGGACTCCATACGTTTCTGCTTGGGCGAGTTATCCCCAAAAAAGCGCCGGAACTGCGGATCCTCGAACAGCGGATGAGCAGGTTTGTTGATCACCTTGGTGGTGTACAGATTGACCACCGCAGGCGCGGCGATGACCACTGCATCGGCGTAGGACACCGGCCCCTGCTGATTACTGGTGGTTTGCGGAGCTTGCTGCAGGTTGACGTCAAGGCTCGGCAACCCGACCCATTGTGGGTAACGCTGAATAATCAGCAACGCGATAAGCACGCCGGCCAACAGCGGCCAGCCAAAAAAACGCAGCGCCTTGAGCATTAAGCAAGTCCTGAGAGGTTGCAGGGGGTATGAGACCGCCCATAATGTCGCGCATTATAGAGGCGCGAGAGCGCGTCTGAACGGGATATTTAGGAGTCTTTTATGGCCGTTGCCCTGAGCACCCTGGTAGAGGAAGCGGACCGTTATCTCACCAGTTCGAGGATTGCCGATTACTGCCCCAACGGCTTGCAGGTCGAAGGCCGGCCTCAGGTCATGCGCATCGTCAGCGGCGTCACCGCCAGCCAGGCGTTGCTGGATGCAGCGGTGGAGGCCAAGGCTGATCTGGTGCTGGTGCATCACGGTTACTTCTGGAAAGGCGAGAATCCGTGCATTACCGGGATGAAGCAGCGTCGGCTGAAAACCTTGCTCAAGCACGACATCAGCCTGCTGGCGTACCACCTGCCACTGGACTTGCATCCTGAAGTCGGCAACAACGTGCAGCTGGCGCGCCAACTGGATATTACTGTCGAAGGTCCGCTGGACCCCAATGACCTCAAGGTAGTCGGCCTGGTGGGGTCATTGAGCGAGCCCATGACACCGCGCGACTTTGCCCGTCGTGTACAGGAAGTGATGGGGCGCGAGCCACTGCTGATTGAAGGCAGCGAGATGATCCGTCGTGTCGGCTGGTGTACGGGTGGTGGCCAGGGCTATATCGACCAGGCCGTGTTGGCGGGTGTCGATCTGTACCTGAGCGGTGAAGCCTCGGAGCAAACCTTCCATAGCGCCCGGGAAAATGACATTAGTTTCATCGCTGCCGGTCACCACGCCACCGAGCGTTATGGCGTGCAGGCGCTGGGGGATTATCTGGCGCGGCGCTTTGCCCTCGAGCACATCTTTATCGATTGCCCGAATCCGATTTGATGGCTAAAACACCCGGGTATATTCATATACCGTTTCGATCTAGTTGGTGCCCTCAATAGAAGCGGACGCTGTGCTAGCATGCCTCGCTCGAACACGGCCCGCAGGCCGTCCATAAGATCGTTTTCGTGAGTAGCCATGGTCGACAAACTGACGCATCTGAAACAGCTGGAGGCCGAAAGCATCCACATCATCCGCGAGGTCGCCGCCGAGTTCGATAACCCGGTGATGCTGTACTCCGTCGGTAAAGATTCCGCCGTGATGCTGCACCTTGCGCGCAAGGCGTTCTTCCCGGGCAAGCTGCCGTTCCCGGTGATGCACGTCGACACCCAGTGGAAGTTCAAGGAGATGTACGCGTTCCGCGACCGCATGGTCGAAGAACTGGGCCTGGACCTGCTGGTGCACGTCAATCCAGAGGGCGTAGCGCAGGGGATCAACCCGCTGACCCACGGTAGCGCCAAGCACACCGACATCATGAAGACCGAAGGCCTCAAACAGGCTTTGGACAAATACGGCTTCGACGCCGCTTTCGGTGGCGCCCGTCGCGACGAAGAGAAGTCTCGTGCCAAAGAGCGCGTGTATTCCTTCCGTGACAACAAGCACCGCTGGGACCCGAAAAACCAGCGCCCCGAGTTGTGGAACGTCTACAACGGCAACGTCAACAAAGGCGAGTCGATCCGGGTATTCCCGCTGTCGAACTGGACCGAACTGGATATCTGGCAGTACATCTACCTCGAAGGCATCCCGATCGTGCCGCTGTACTTCGCCGCCGAACGCGATGTCATCGAGATGAACGGCACCTGGATCATGATCGACGACGAGCGTCTGCTCAATCATCTAAGCGATGAAGACAAGGCGCGCATCGTCAAGAAGAAAGTCCGCTTCCGCACACTTGGCGACTACCCGTTGACGGGCGCGGTCGAGTCCGAGGCCACCAGCCTGACCGACATCATTCAGGAAATGCTCCTGACGCGAACTTCCGAACGCCAGGGCCGGGTCATCGATCACGATGGCGCAGGCTCGATGGAAGAAAAGAAACGTCAGGGTTATTTCTAAGGGGTTGTCATGTCGCATCAATCTGAATTGATCAGCGAGGACATCCTCGCCTATCTGGGCCAGCACGAACGCAAGGAAATGCTGCGCTTTCTCACCTGTGGCAACGTCGATGACGGTAAGAGCACCCTGATCGGGCGCCTGCTGCACGACTCCAAGATGATCTACGAAGATCATCTGGAAGCCATCACCCGCGATTCGAAGAAAGTCGGCACCACGGGCGATGATATCGACCTGGCGTTGCTGGTTGACGGCCTGCAGGCCGAGCGCGAGCAGGGCATCACCATCGATGTCGCCTACCGCTATTTCTCGACCGCCAAGCGCAAATTCATCATCGCCGACACCCCTGGCCATGAGCAGTACACCCGTAACATGGCCACCGGCGCATCGACCTGTGACCTGGCGATCATTCTGGTGGACGCCCGCTACGGCGTGCAGACCCAGACCCGTCGCCACAGCTTTATCGCCTCGCTGCTGGGCATCAAGCACATCGTCGTCGCCATCAACAAGATGGACCTCAATGGCTTCGATGAAAACGTGTTCGAGTCGATCAAGGCCGATTACCTGAAGTTCGCCGAAGGCATCGCGTTCAAGCCGAGCACCATGGCATTCGTTCCGATGTCGGCGCTCAAGGGCGACAACGTGGTGAACAAGAGCGAAAGTTCGCCTTGGTACACCGGCCAGTCGCTGATGGAGATTCTCGAAACCGTCGAAATCGCCAACGACCGCAACTACACCGACTTGCGTTTCCCGGTGCAGTACGTCAACCGTCCGAACCTGAATTTCCGGGGCTTCGCCGGTACTCTGGCCAGCGGCATCGTGCACAAGGGCGATGAAGTCGTGGTGCTGCCGTCGGGCAAGAGCAGCCGCGTCAAGTCCATCGTCACTTTCGACGGTGAGCTCGAACACGCAGGTCCTGGCCAGGCGGTGACGCTGACCATGGAAGACGAGATCGATATCTCCCGTGGCGACTTGCTGGTGCATGCCGATAACGTGCCGCAAGTGACCGACGCCTTCGACGCCATGCTGGTGTGGATGGCTGAAGAGCCGATGCTGCCGGGCAAGAAATACGACATCAAGCGCGCGACCACCTACGTGCCGGGTTCGATCACCAGCATCGTCCATCGCGTCGATGTGAACACCTTGGCTGAAGGTCCTGCCAGCGCGTTGCAGCTGAACGAGATCGGTCGGGTCAAGATCAGCCTCGATGCTGCTATCGCACTGGACGGTTACGACAGCAACCGCACCACCGGTTCGTTCATCGTCATCGACCGTTTGACCAATGGCACTGTCGCGGCGGGCATGATCATCGCCCGGCCATTGACTCACGACAGCGTTACTCACCACGGTAAGCTGGCACACGTTGCGACTGAAGAACGCGCCCAGCGCTTCGGCCAGCAACCGGCTACCGTGCTGTTCAGCGGCTTGTCTGGTGCGGGCAAAAGCACTCTGGCTTATGCGGTTGAACGCAAGTTGTTCGACATGGGCCGTGCAGTGTTCGTACTCGACGGCCAGAACCTGCGTCATGACCTGAACAAAGGTCTGCCGCAGGATCGCTCCGGGCGTACCGAGAACTGGCGTCGTGCGGCTCATGTCGCGCGTCAGTTCAACGAAGCGGGTCTGCTGACTCTGGCTGCGTTCGTTGCACCGGATGCCGAAGGCCGCGAACAGGCCAAGGCGCTGATCGGCAGCGATCGTTTGCTGACCGTCTATGTCCAGGCTTCGCCGACGGTCTGCGCCGAACGCGATCCGCAAGGTTTGTACGCGGCGGGCGGGGACAACATCCCTGGCGACTCCTTCCCGTACGACGTGCCGCTGGACGCCGACCTTGTGGTCGACACCCAGTCGCTGTCGCTGGAAGAAAGCGTCAAGCAAGTGCTGGAACTGCTGCGTAACCGCGGCGCGATCTAAGCGTTAGCTGAAAATAAAAAGCCCGCCGTTGAGTGATCAACGGCGGGCTTTTTTGTGTTCCTTGGATTGCCAAGATGTGATCGTTCCCACGCTCGTGGGAATGCCTCAATGGACGCTCCGCGTCCGCTTCAATCTTAGGTTCCTGGATACTCGCGATGCATCTGCGCCAGCAACGCATCCTTGTTTTCCCACAGCACATTGATCCACTGCTGAAACTCCAGGCGGTATTTATCATCCTGGTCGTAGTTTTTACCGATGAGTTGCGGTGGGATCCGTAATTCCTCGAAATGCACCACAACGTTGTTCACCTTGCCGCACAGCAAATCCCAATAGCCCGGTCGCCCGGACGGGTAGTGGATGGTGACGTTGACGATCGACTCCAGCTGTTCGCCCATGGCATCCAGTACAAAAGCGATACCGCCGGCCTTGGGCTTGAGCAGGTAGCGGAACGGTGAATTCTGCTGCGCGTGCTTGCTTTCGGTGAAGCGTGTGCCTTCGACGAAGTTGAAAATTCCGACAGGATTATTGCGAAACTTCGCGCAGGTCTTGCGGGTGGTTTCCAGGTCTTTGCCTTTCTTCTCCGGGTACTTGGCCAGGTAGGCCTTGGAGTAGCGCTTCATGAACGGGAAGCCCAGCGCCCACCAGGCCAGACCGATCACCGGGACCCAGATCAGCTCCTGCTTGAGGAAGAATTTCAGCGGACGGATACGCCGGTTGAGCACGTATTGCAGCACCATGATGTCGACCCAGCTCTGGTGGTTGCTGGTGATTAGGTACGAGTGCTGATAGTCCAGGCCGTCCAGGCCGCTGAGGTGCCAGCGGGTCCGGCGCAGCAGGTTCATCCAGGCTTTGTTATTGCTGATCCAGGCTTCGTGGATGTGGCCCATCAGCCAGTCGGTGAAGCGTTGGGCGGTCGGGAATGGCAGTAGCAGTTTGAAGATCGCCACGATGAACAGCGGGGTGCAGCAGACGATAGTGTTTAGCGCCAACAACAGCGAGGCGACCACGCCGCGCAGGGGTGCAGGTAGAAAATCCAGCATTTAAAGATCCATAGGTCGGTTGGCGGCTTGAATCGCGGTCAGGGCGATGGTGTAAACAATGTCGTCAACTTGCGCACCGCGCGGCAGGTCGTTCACCGGTTTACGCAGGCCTTGCAGCATCGGCCCGAGGCTGACGCAATCGGCGCTGCGCTGCACAGCCTTGTGGGTGGTGTTACCGGTGTTCAGATCCGGGAACACGAATACCGTGGCACGGCCTGCGACCTGGCTGTTGGG